>CAJQQM010000118.1 GCA_905480485.1 uncultured Aureispira sp. | reverse complement strand
GTAATGTTTAACATTACATCGATACCGTTTGTACTCAATGCACCACTGTTTAGTACAGCAGAAGTATAACCTGTTGTTGGTGCAATTGGAATAACGATAATTTGGTTCGTTGAACGTCTGTTGTAATAAGTAAAGTCCAAGTTTAAACGGCCCTTAGCAAATCTCAAGTCCAAACCAGCCTCTAAATCTGTTGTTAAAGATGGTTTGAGTTCTGAACTACCCAATGTGTTGGCAAACGTAAATCCTGTTTGACCCAAGAATGGGAACGTAATACCATTTGTCCATCCATCGCCTATTGTAGTAGCGGTATAGTTCGTACCTGTTAGGTAAGGACTAGGTGCACCACCACCTACTTGTGCAAAAGAGAAACGCACTTTTCCAAACGATAAAAAATCGTTATTAGGCATCAATTCAGAGAATACAAAGCTCAAACTAGCAGATGGATAGAATACAGAAATATTTGCTGCATCAAAATCAACTGACGGATTAATTAAAGAAGACAACCAATCGTTTCTAGCTGTAACTGTTAAGTATAAGTAGTTTCTGAAACCATACTCAATAGAACCAAACAAAGAGTAGGTTCTGTTTCTACTGATTGAAGTAGCAGAAGTAATCGAACTAGCATTACCCATGTTCATGAAACCTGCAAAACTAAATCCACTACCAGTTGTGCTCAACAAGGTGAACTGAGATTGATAAAACTCTGTACCAATATTGTAGCTCAAACTGTGGTCATCACCAAAATACTTAGTTCCCATTAAGTTGATAAAGGTATTGAAATTGTTGTAAACATACTCTTCTTGTGTAATCTGACCACTTGGAAAAGATCTTGAACCAATTTCGTAACGCTGAGTTCTTGAATCAGAGTAGAAATCTGTACCGATTCTAGTGCTAAGACTTAGCCAATCTGTAAAGGCATAAGACGCATTGATATTACCGATAAAACGATTTACACGATCGTTGAATTGTGTATTATTAACCGTCCAATAAGGATTGTCATATCCGCCACCTCCACGGAAGTTTCTTTGAGTTAATTGAGACGTGTAGTATGAAGAAGGGTCATTAACAGGATCTTCCAAGCCATTTGAATTGTCAAACGTAACTGGAGTTCTTAACAATCCTAACATCAAACCAGAAATATTAGAACCCTGCTGAATTCTAGTACCACCCGAATTAGAATAATTCGCTGAAGTATTAATATTCAATTTATCGTTCATTAGTTTTGACTGTGTAGCCAAACCTACATTAAAACGCTCGAAAGAGTTGTTAGGAACAATACCATCTTCTTTTAGGTGACCAAAAGAGAAACGGAAAGTAGTAGCCTCTGAACCTCCAGATACAGACAAATCATTTTTGAATGCTTGCCCTAACTGAAAGAATGTTCCTAAATTGTCGTAAGGTGTTACCTTAGTTTGTGCTGTAGGATCACTTTGCCCAACAATATTTCCATTTTTGTCGTAATCGTAATCGTTTGCACCATCCCAATACAAAGTATCTACTAAAGGTCCCCAACTAGTTAAGAAACCAGTTTGAGGTGCAAGGTATTCAGGTGTTACCCCGTCGGCACTGTACCATGCAGACCCTTGAGCGTATTTGTTTTGTAATTCAGGCAATTTATTTACCTGGGATAATGTAAATGTGGAAGTGTAGTCAACAGAAAGAGGATTTTTGCCTTTTTTGGCAGAACCCTTTTTGGTGGTAATCAATAGTACTCCACCAGCACCTTCAGAACCATACAAAGCAGAAGCAGCCGCACCTTTAAGTACTACTACTGATTCAATATCATTAGGATTGATATCAATACCTCTGTTGGAATATGCAACACCTGCCAAAGAGCGTTCTGTTGTTAACTCAGAGTTATTAACACGAACACCGTCAACAACAATAAGTGCTTGGTTGTTTCCGTTTAATGAAGTTTGTCCACGCAATACTACTCTTGAAGAAGCACCTGCCGCCCCTGAAGAGGAAGTTACTTGCAAACCAGCAACTTTACCATTCAGTGCATTGACAAAATTGGTCGTATTAGAGCGTGCCATTTCATCACCACTAACTTCTTGAATCGCATAACCTAAGGCTTTTTCAGAACGTTGTACACCGAGTGCAGTGACAACTACTTTTTCCATATTTACGCCTTCAGATAGGGTTACGTCCATCGAAGATCCGGTAATTTCTAGTTCTTGTGGGCTATAGCCTACATAACTAATAATGATTGTTGTAGCGTCATCCGCTACTTGAAACGAAAATTTTCCGTCTAAATCAGTAACGGTACCATTTGTTGTCCCTTTTTCGACAACATTAGCCCCGATAACAACTTCTCCCTGATCGTCTTTTACAGTTCCACTTATGCTTTTTTGAGCCATAAGAAAACCTGCCGAAAACAGAAAGATCATAATTGAACTTAAAAGTTTCATATGTTATTTTTTTAGATTAGTAAAATACTTTTTTGGTTAATAATTGTACTTAGTAGTTTTAGAGTGTTATAAAATAATTTTTTGATAGAATAATTCTAAAAATTGCAAATAGTATAGTTAGTGAAGGGGAATATCATTTGCCTGTAAGCCTTAGGAAAGTGTTAATCTTTAAAGGTTTATTATGTTTTGGTTACGTTAATTGATGTTAATAATTTATTAAATATAGATGTTTAGATTAGAATATTAAAATAAAAGGAGCCGAAAAAAAAGAAACTCTCTTTTTTAGCGCAAAGCTAAATCAGTAAAAAAAAGATTCGACGCCAAATAAAATTTGTGCCAAATAGCTTTTTGTGACACAATACTGTGCGCCATTGCTCGTACGGTTAAATTCATTTGGTACAGGCGAATATTACAAATGACCACCACCTGATACCACCTAGATTTCGACACGCTTTAAGGGCTTGTACCAACATAGACACAAATGTAATATTTAAAAATAAAATATTAAAAATATTCCTAATACAAGTATTTCTTTTTTTGGATTATATTAAGGATTCAAGCACAGGCATTTTTTAAGCAGCCTTTCAGACAAGCGCTTACAGCTGCGATGCTAAGACCTAAATTAGTAGCTAAATAATTTTAGGTAAACTATATGATTGAAGGTCTTAATTTTCTCTTGTTTCATTACGATTTTATTTATTGGTTGATTAACTTGAAAACTCTAAAGATTCCTTATTTTCGCCCTAGTTCAAATTAAACATTAAACCTCTTTTGATATGCCTATACAGACATTACATCAGCCTACCCCCCTTTTTTATGCACACGCCTTGAGCAGACGCCTCCAAAAAAACATATACTTTAAAATGGATTGTCATCAACCGAGTGGGTCCTTCAAAATAAGAGGCGTCGGAAAAAGATGTCAGGAAGCGGCCGCTGAGGGCTATCGACATTTTGTTATTGCCTCGGGAGGCAATGCAGGCTTAGCAGTAGCTTACGCGGGATGGAAAATGAAAATAAAAACTACCGTAGTTGTACCAAGGTCTACGGCGCTTTTTATGCAACAAAAAATCAAAGATTTAGAGGCACAAGTAGTTGTTCACGGCAGTATTTGGAACGAAAGTAACGATTATGCACAGCAATTGACAAAAGCTGCAGATTGTATATATATACCTCCATTTGACCACCCCACAATTTGGGAAGGTCATGCAACAGTTATTGATGAGTGCGCTCAAGAAATAGCAGCACCGGATGCTTTAATTGTAGCAGTTGGAGGAGGAGGGTATTTTTGTGGTGTCGCACAGGGTATCGAACGTAATAAATGGTCTAAAACATCGATTATTACTGCAGAAACCCACGGCACCGCCTCTATGCACAAAGCTATTAAAGCTCAAAAACTTATAAGTCTCGATAAAATTGATTCTATTGCTACCTCATTAGCTGCCAAAAAAGTGGCAGCAAAAGCACTTGATTATGCCCTCAAGCATCAAGTATCTTCCTATACGGTTAGCGACAGACAAAGCCTGATGGCCTGCCGGTCTTTTTTGGATGACACGGGCATTTTGGTAGAACCTGCATGCGGTGCGGCCTTAGCTTCTGTTTATAATAATATGGAAATACTGAACGCTCATCAAACAATCTTAGTGATGGTATGTGGTGGAAGCAGCCTTAGTATTGAAGCGTTTAATCAATACATGCGGCAAGAATAAGAATTAAAAAAGATAGATATATTATTGCCTTTTCATATAAAATCCTTTTAACTTACAGCCTATAGCCTTTAAATTTTATGATTCTCTTGGGTTCAAACTAATACCAAACAACTTTAATGATCTTTTATGCAATTCTTGAAGGCCTTTTGGCTGGATTGATTTTAAGTATTTTTGTAGGTCCTATTTTTTTCACGATGCTTCAGCTAGGTGTTGAACATGGTTTTAGGGCAGCTTTTGCCCTAGCCCTTGGTCAGTGGATAGGCGATCTCATGTATATCTTTCTGGCTTTTTGGGGGGCAATTTGGGTAGAGGAAATTATTACAGACCCTGAAAAACAAGCTACTTTTTTGTGGTATAGTGGTACTTTTGGTGGCTGCCTGCTCATACTTTTTGGTCTCGGCTTACTCTTAACCAAATCTATTTCAACTGAAATATCTGACAAAATCGACATTAGTCAACATAAAGTTTCCATGAAAGCATATTTTGCCTATACCACGCAAGGTTTTCTAATCAATACAATCAACCCTACCCCTTTGCTTTTTTGGATGGGGTTAATGGCCTTTGCCATTAGCAACAACTACCATTCCGGTGCATCCTTTGCTCTTTTTGTTGCCGTTATGACCGTTGTTGTAATCATGGATGTCCTTAAGATATACTTGGCTAAACACATTCGAAGCCGGCTTAAGTCGCATCACTTTCTGTATGTACGTCGACTTGCAGGGCTAGTATTGTCTGGCTTTGGTTTATTTTTGTTGCTCAAGTTTGGCTTTAAATTATTTTAGCTTTAACCTGACAATTCTTTTTAATTTTTGGAACTGATTCGAATACTTTCAAGCAATAATGCTATCTTTTTATTTTTACCATCCTTGATTTCAAACAAACGATACATCTTTCTTAACGAAGAACTAACGCCCTCAACACTTAATGAAACTTTTTGAGCCAATATTTTATTCATAATTATTGGATCGTCGTACAATAAATTGAGAATTTTCCAGTCAGTTTCGTTTAGCTTATTATTGATCCTTGTTTCTAATTTATCTTTGTTTAGGATTACTGAATTATTCAGAGGTGCCTCCGAGGTAATTGTTTTAAACATACTTTTGTCTTTCAGTACTTTAATTTCTTTAAGCAACGTAGCTTTTTCGTCAAAAAGTAAGCGGTATTTGCTGCGAATCCAATATGCTAGTGGAACAATAATTACAATTAATAGAACTAAGGCAGATAATCGCTCCCGATTCTTCTGATTCCTTTCTTTATTTTTTAGCTCTTCCATTTCACGATCAAATTCATCCTTTAGAAGTAGCATATTAGCGTCCACTCCATCCAAACTATCTTTAAATTTTTCATGCTCTTCGTAAAATCTTAACGCCTCCTCGTTATTACCTAACTTCTTTTGTATTTTATAAAGTAAATCAGTAGAAAGAACGATATCTAATAAATAATTTGCCTCGATTGCAAATTCATACGACTTTAAGCCATATTGTAGCGCTATTTCATAAGCACCTAAATTAAAGTACAACGAACCGACCCCCCCCAAACAACCAGATATCTGATTATAAATTTGGTATTCAATAGCAAGTTCTAAACCTTTATTGAAATAGTAAAAAGAAGAATCAAGTTGAATAGAATCCTTTAGAAAGTATTCCGCTAGATTGCTGTAGCAGGTAGATAAATACCAAGCCAATTGATGCCCCTGATCAAGACTATCCGTTTTATTTTCTAAAATTTGAATCGCCGCTCTAGTGTAATGCGCCGAGAGTTCAGTGTCTTCGTATTGACTCCCTAAATTAAGCAAAACTAAGCCCTGCCCTTTGTAGTTTTCAATGGCTCGAAATAAATCAAGTGCCTTATTATTCAATTTGGTAGACTTTTCTATTTTTCCCACTTTTAGGTACAGTTCAGCTCTATTAATATAACAGCCTGCCAATTTAGTCGTATCCTTAAAGGCTTTTGCGAGATGCTCCGCTTTACGATAAAATTTCATTGCTTCAAAATATTTGCCTACCTCTCCATGATAAAACCCTTGATAAGTATAGGCAAAGTGCAGTATAGTGTCTAGGTTATTCGCTTCGCAAAGACTGATCAGTTCATTATTAAGTTGGTACACCGAATCTAAATTTTCAAAGAGGTAAGAGTAGGTTAGATCCATCAAAGCGTCTGCTCTGTTGCTGATAGAATTTTGTTCATTCCTCCAATTTTGTCGCCATTCAATCCGCTCCTCTTCTTGCTTGTGAAAATCGGAATTATCGTCAAATTGAATCGAATCAGTATCGTTTTTGGTAATTAAAAGGCTATCTAATCGAACAATTAATAATTGGGTTTCAGCTATATCTATATCAGACTGACCGTACACACTAAATGCCAAAAAAAAAGGAATGGTTAAGAATAATTTCATCATCTATCAATGAATTTACTGGGGAGTGGCGTAAAATTGGGGACGAGTATTTGAATATAAAATTAATATATAAAACTTATACTAATTGTATTATATACAATTTGAAATTTAACGTAATAATTTTCTAAATGTTCGGCATATGCCTATTTTTTAAAAATTTCTAGCTGCAGAATTAGTAATCAAATCACATTTGCTACCAACTCCAACGTTATGCCTTAGTATTTGCCAAAAACTACAGTATACTTATCTGATTGATTTAATTCTTATAATGCCTCCCTCTGCCATCGATTGGTATTTAAACAAAAAACAACGCTATCAAATGTGGTATAAATAGTAAATAAATTAAAAACAGTACCTACAATACAAAATAATAAACTATTTGCTTATTATTTTCATTTATTTAAATATTGTGCGTACATTGCTCAGCTATTCTAGTTCGGGATCTTGTTTATTTGGTGCAAAATTTCTTTTAAATTATTATTTAAGGGGTATATCCCTCGACAATAACTATCCTTCATTATTTAATTATTTTATTATTTTATCAACTATTTGATTATGAAAAAAAATTTACAAAGCATTATTTTACTTTATTTTATCTATGTTAACACTTGTTTAGCTCAGTCCGCCAAGCACTATTACTTAGATGTAAGCTATTTCAATAAACTTGAATATGCTTCCTTACAAAAAGCGACCTTTGAAAGAACCGATTATTATTATAAGCTTAGCAAAAATCAGCAGATTATCCTCAGAAGCTACCCTACGTTCAAACGACTAAGCGAACTACCTGAACCTAGGCTCGAACCTACCGCTGTTGATGCATTTTTGAAAGATTTAAAACAAAATAAGCAGCTCGATTCTACCGAAGTTTTTGTGGTTGAAAAATCAGGCGATTCTTATTTAATTTTCGCCATAAAAAATTGGGCAATTGTTTACGAAGACGAACAAAGGATAAGTTATCAACACCCTAAACTCAACTTTGAGTATTCAAAATCAAAAACCTCCAATTCAGCGATACTAAACCCTAGTAACAACCGAAATTATGCTGTTTTTTACACGGGCATAACTAACTATAATTGTATTGATGTTTTTCAGTTTGAATCTATCCCACATTGTCATAAAGAAGCCGCTGTCCCTATTATTTGGTTATCCGGTATCGGCTTTTATAGTTTAAGGGAAGACGAACATCAACTACAACTAAAGCAGGTTAACCGACTCCCTATCAATGAATACTTACAGCAAAGCTGTGGCTACTTTGAAGACGATTTAAAAATAGCCCCGACCACCCTATATGTTGCTTCAACAAGCAACTTATTGAACAAGGCAATCACAAGTCAGGCAGCAAAGGGAATTTTAGCTGTTGCTAGGTCTGGATTCAACTCAAAGAAACAAACCGTCAAGCCAACTGAAATTGCTTTAGAGAATAAACAAGGTATTTATACTGTTCAATACCGGGATTGCCTATATTCTATTTCAAGACAATTTAATATTTCGATTAATCGACTCATCGATCTCAATCAATTGGATTCTTACGACATTGTATTTAATCAAAAAATTAAAGTAATAGACGACCCAAATATACCGAGGCAAAAACGCTATCCTATTATTAAAATAGATGAATTAACGGGCAGCAAAACTATCATTCATTTGGCGCAACAAGGGCAAACACTTTATGGAATTGCCCAATTTTACAATTTGAGTTTGCCGCAACTATATGCCATGAACCACCACCTTAAAGGGGGACAACTAGACATCAATCAACATTTAGTAGTAGGAATCTTATCCGAATAGCATTAAAAAAGAGATAAAAAGAGTGCTTTACAAATATAGCACTCTTTTTTGTAGACCTAACTACAGGCTTTTATGTAGCTTTAGACATTATACTACTCAAACCCTTCAGAAAGATGGAAGAAAATGTTCAAGTTGCCTTTACCCTAACCATATTAGCAGGGCTTGCCACGGGCATCGGCAGCGTTATAGCTTTTTTTATCAAAGAAAAAAGCATGAAAGTTTTAACCTTCGCGATGGGTTTTGCCGCAGGGGTTATGCTGTACGTATCATTTACAGAAATTTTGCCAGAAGCCACGCACAAACTTAGTGAAGCCTACGGCGACGAAAAATCTGCGACTATCTTTGCTGTTCTTGCATTTTTTGCGGGTATGCTATTGGTTGGTATAATCGACAAACTGATTCCAACTGCCGAAAACCCACATGAATTTAGCAATGCACAATTTAATAACAATAAAGAAGACGCCACTACTAGTTCGGTCCAAGACAGCGAAAAATTGATGCGAATTGGTGTACTAACGGCACTAGCACTTGCTATACACAACTTTCCGGAAGGAATTGCTACATTTGTTGCTGCACTTGAAGACCCCACCCTAGGAATGACAATAGCTGTGGCTATAGCTATTCACAATATTCCGGAAGGCATCGCTGTTTCTATGCCCATTTTTTATGCGACCGGCGATCGCAAAAAAGCTTTTTTCTATTCTTTCCTTTCGGGCGTTGTCGAACCTATCGGCGCAATAATAGGCTACTATTTTTTGATGGACTATTTAAATAATGAGGTATTGGGCCTTTTATTGTCAGCTGTTGCGGGTATTATGGTTTTCATATCGCTCGATCAACTCCTGCCGGCAGCTGAAGAATACGGAGAACACCATTTATCTATTTATGGCTTAGTATTGGGAATGGCCGTAATGGCTATCAGTCTAATTTTGATGATGTAAATAATTAGGCTTGCACATAAACCACGCATTTAGTCTCAAAAAATGGCTCTGTAAAAAAAGTAGCTAAAGGATAAATTTCGGTCCTGGTAGTGCTAGCTAATTGCTGCACTTCATTTGTTGCACGGTCGGTCCCCTTCAAGGCCAAAAGTCCATTCGGTAGCTTGTGATTATTTTTTTTCTTGAAGCTTCTTTTAATCCAAGTCATTAGTTTGGGCAAAACCGCCACAGCACGCGTGATGACAAAATCAAAATGTTCTTGTACTGCTTCTACCCTAATTTGTTTAGAACGGACATTATTCAACGACAGGGCATTCGCAATCTCTTGAGTTACTTTAATTTTTTTTCCAATTGAATCCACCAACAAAAATTGAACATTGGGAAACAGAATGGCCATCGGAATTCCTGGCAAACCACCTCCTGTTCCAAGGTCTAATACCGAAGCCCCATCTTTAAACTGAAAGACTTTAGCAATAGCCATACTGTGTAAAATATGATGGGTATAAATATTATCAATATCTTTTCGTGAAACAACATTTATTTTACTGTTCCAGTCTTTGTACAACAAGCCTAATTGCTCAAACTGAGCAATTTGTTTGCTCGTTAAATCGGGGAAATAATCTAAGATTGCATCCATTTTAATCTTGCTTGTAGGTCTGAAAAATTGAGGCTATAGTAAGGGCCAATTCCCTATCTTTTTCGGTAATTGTATTCCCTGCATCGTGGGTGGTTAAGGCTATTTCAACTCGATTATAAACATTCGACCAATTCGGGTGATGGTTTAATTTTTCGGCAGCAAAGGCAACCTCCGTCATAAAGGCAAAAGCTTGCGTAAAGGAGGCAAACTGAAAACTAGCGCACAGCATATTTTCTTTTGTTTCAAACATAGTTTATTGGTTTATTATAGACAGACATAATTCAGCTAAAGCGTTCTCGGAAGGTTTTTTTGCTGTTTGTATGGCATTCACTCCACTATCGGCCAAAGCTTTGGCGGTAGTAGGCCCTATTGCTAGGTAGTGCTGATTTGAATTATAGCGATACTTTTGAAAATAAGCCTGCACGTTCATCGGACTTGTAAACGCTAAAATATCGACCGTTGGTAATTCAAAATCAAGCTTTATGGTATTGTTGTAAACTATCCTATTTTCAGTATTAAAGGTAGCACATTGTTGTACCGACTGTTTGGAATGCTGGGCTTGCACAAAAGCTACTTTTTGTTCGCCAATCATATTTTTAAATCGTTCAGCAGTAGCCTTAGGCTCACCATTTCCGATAAAGTCAGCTTGAATATTATAGTGAGATTTCAAGAAGTTGGCCGAAGGATTGCCAATGACCGCTATTGATGGCAAATCAGCCAAGGGCTTTTCTTGCCTAAAATAAAACTTAATGGCATTCTTACTATAAAAAAAAAGCCAATCTACCCTTGAAGAAGCATCAAAAGACAAGGGTCGGAACAATAAAAGCGACATGTCAAAAAGGGCTACTTTTTGGTTCAATCGTATATAAAAAATCGACTTTGGCGCTAGATTTCTGGATATAAATACCTTTTTCATCTAGCGGTTAACATTTTCAATCAATTGCTGATACACTTGTTCGGCTAAATTGATAGACGTACTTGAGGAAAAATTAACGCGTTGCAAAGGCTGTTCCAAACCTCCTGATAAAATACTACACACATGAAAATAGCCTAAGGCATCTACCTCGCAGTATACACCAAGCGGTAGATGACAACCACCATCTAATAATTTCAAGACCGTTCTTTCTACATTCGTGCAGCGCAAGACTTCGGCATCATGAATTCGACGCAAAATTCTTCGTACGTCCATATTGTCAGCCTTGCATTGCCAAGCCAATACACCTTGTGCCGGTGCCGGTACAAACTCTTTTGGGTTGAGACGAATGCATTCAAAATTATCCATATTTATTTCGAGACGCTTGATTCCAGCCATCGCCAAAATGATCGCATCAAATTGCCCTTCTTTCAATTTTTGCAAACGAGTGGGTACATTCCCCCTGATATCTTTTAAGGTTACATCCGGCCTAGCCTCGTGAATAAGGGCTTTTCGACGGGCCGAGGAAGTCCCTACCACAGCTGCCTTTGGCAATTTCAAAAGGGCATCACCCACCACCGATTCTTTACGAATAACCAAACAATCTGCAGGGTCTTCTCGATAAGAAATAGCTGTTAAACAAAGACCTTCCGGCTGAGTAGTAGGCATATCTTTCATCGAGTGTACGGCTAAATCAACCGTATCTTCCAACAGTTCATCTTCAATTTCTTTGGTAAAAAAACCTTTGCCCTCTATTTTATCAAAACTCAGATGCTGAATCTTATCTCCTTTTGTTTTGATAATTTTCAAAACGGAATCATATCCGATTTCTTTAAGTTTTGCTTGTGTATAATATGCTTGCCACAACGCCAATTTGCTACCCCGTGTACCTATGATAAGTTTGTTCATTATTAAGCTTCATTTTGATTTAGTAGGCTACAAATATAGCTAAAAAACTAAGGACAACGACTGATTGTTTTTGAGAACATGATAATAGACCTTATTATTACAACAAATACTAATTTCATCGCCTTTACCATAAACCAAAATTGCGATTAATGAAGTTGATTTACATAAATTATCTAATTTGAAGATATCTTCTGAAATCTTTAAAATTGAAGCTTAAAAGCCTAGAATGTACGCTATTAAAAAATCAAAAAAAGTTGATTGGAGAAAAAGAGGGCGGTACGAGTAAGGAAATCCTAAAAATTATATAGGTATATTAAAACTTGGCCATTGCTAAAAAAAACTTATACAAAAACCTTGTTAAATGGCGAATCTTCAGATTAGAAAAGATGCTAAAACAGATACTTGACGGCTAAAACCAATATTATGCTACCTCCGGATGATCCATAAATAGCATGCTTGACTTCAAATCCCATTGTAATACCTAGTTGGCTTGTAAAAGTTTAGCCTTCAACAAAAGCTAGCTATACGGGCGCAAAAACCATCGTTTAGTACCAAGCTGCGATTTCGTCTATATTCTTTTTGCGAATATCCGGCACAATAGCTTCCTCGGCAGGGTAGCCGACAGGAATCAACAGAACTGCGCGCTCGTTAGGAGGTCTTTGTAATATTTTTTCAAGAAAGTTCATAGGACTAGGAGTATGCGTCAAAGAACAAAGCCCGGCTTGGTGTATAGCCGAAATAAGAAAACCTGCAGCCAACCCTACCGATTCATTGACATAATAATTTTTCTTTTTGCCCTCGGGCGTAATTTCATAGGCTTTTTTAAACACGGCAATTAAATGCGGGGCATCTTCCAAAAAAGGTTTGTTTGCATCGGTACCAAGGGGACGCAAATCATCTAACCAAGCCTCCGACATTCGGCCATTGTAGTTTTGTTCTTCTTCCTTTTCAGCGGCCAATCTAATGGTATGTTTCATTTCGGGCGAAGATATAACAGCAAAAGCCCAAGGTTGTTTGTTGGCCCCCGAGGGAGCAGATGAAGCTGTTTTTAAGATATACTCAATCACCTCTTTCGGCACTTTCTTATTTGAGAAGTGTCGGATCGTTCGACGATTTTTCATCTGATCATAAAAGGACTTGGCGTTGTTTACTAATTCTTCATCGGTCAAGATAGGCCGACGGTGCGGAATAAAATCAAGATTAATCATGGTAGAAGATTTAAGGTGCCTTGCATTACTTTTTAGTATATCAAAGCGGGCAATTTTAGATAGTTGAGGTTTTTAAATATACTAAATTTATTGCATAAACTAAAGGATTTGGTCAACAAACCCAA
Organism: uncultured Aureispira sp.; assembly: GCA_905480485.1. Taxonomy (GTDB): domain Bacteria; phylum Bacteroidota; class Bacteroidia; order Chitinophagales; family Saprospiraceae; genus Aureispira. The sequence continues at coordinate 17,867 of CAJQQM010000118.1, read as the reverse complement.
GTTCTAGGCCTTGATAAAACCACGTTAATCAAGGGTTAAACACTTAGATTAAATCTGCTTGTACGATTGTTTCATCGAATTGAACGTCTAGCTGATTAAGTTGTACCTCTGCTATAGAGTTGACTAAAGAGGCATCATAATCTAAAGCTACCTTGATGTAGTTTTCGGTAAAACCATACATTTTGCCCTTAATTTGCTTGGCCTCTACCAAAACTTTTTGTTTAGTTTGAAGATGATTTTGGTAAAAAGCACGTCTTTTTTTGTCGGAAAGCAGCCTCAATATTTCGTTGCGTTCGCGGCGCTTTTGTACAGGTACAATCTCGGACATCTCGGCTGCAGGTGTATTGGCACGTTCAGAATAGGTGAAAACATGAAGATAGCTAATATCTAAATCTTGGATAAACCGGCAAGTTTCTTTAAAGTCCGCATCTGTTTCGCCCGGAAAACCAACAATGACATCAACACCAATACAACAATCTGGAATTAGTTTTTTGATGGTCGCTACTCTATCGGCATAAAGCCCCCTTCTGTATCGCCTACGCATTTGTTGAAGTTGCTTATCGTTACCCGATTGTAGTGGAATATGAAAATGCGGGACAAAACGCTTTGACTGTGCTACAAATTCAATAATTTCGGTCGTCAACAAGTTAGGTTCTATCGATGAGATTCGAAAGCGTTCTATACCCTCTACATTATCTAAAGCTTTTATTAAATCAATAAACATGGCCTCTTTTTGGGGACGCAAGCCCTCGATAACCTCTGTCCCGTTGCCGAAATCACCTATATTAACTCCCGTGAGTACAATTTCTTTTATCCCCATAGACGCAATCTCTTGAGCATTCAAAACGATACTTTCGATGGTATTAGACCGACTAGCCCCACGCGCCTTTGGAATCGTACAAAAAGAACATTTATAGTTGCAGCCGTCTTGTACCTTCAAAAAAGAACGAGTACGATCGCCAAAAGAAAAGGCATTGACAAATTCATTGGCTTCTTTAACATCGCCCGCCTTGACCATGCCTTTAGCTGCCGACTTAGATAAATCATCGACGTAGTCTAAAATTCTAAATTTTTGGGCCGCACCCAAGACCAAATCAACTCCTGGAATATCTGCAATTTCATCGGGCTTGAGTTGCGCATAGCAGCCCACCACTACAACAAAGGCATCGGGAGCATTCCTGAGGGCTTTACGGACTGTTTTACGACACTTTCTATCGGCAAAATCGGTCACCGAACAGGTATTTATCACATATATATCCGCCGACTCCTTGAAAGGCACCTCGGCATAGCCCGCCCCTTCAAACAACCTACCGATACTCGAGGTTTCAGAATAATTTAATTTACATCCTAATGTATGAAAGGCGACTGTTTTGGGTGTTGCCACGATTGTTAGATTGAACAGGCAAAACCAAAAGGCTGCCTCGGTGGAAATCAAAATAGATTATAGAATTACAAAAATAATCATTTTGGATTAAAAGACCTCAAACTGAGTACTAAAAGCTACTCGTGAGGTTAAGATTGATAGGCTTTTGCCATCAGCCAATAATCTAAAATTACCAAAGCCGCCATTGTTTCTACAATTGGAACGGCCCTAGGTACCACACAAGGGTCGTGTCGTCCCCTTCCTTCTACAACAACAGCTTCTCCTTGATAATTGACCGATTGCTGTGCTTGCATTATAGTAGCCACCGGCTTGAAGGCGGTTTTGAAATAAATATCCATCCCGTTCGAAATACCTCCTTGAATACCCCCTGAATAGTTGCTTGTCGTTCTGACCACCCCCCCCTTAGCTACCATAGGATCGTTATGCTGCGAACCAAGCATGTCTACCCCATCGAATCCCGAACCATACTGAAACCCTTTGCAGGCATTAATCGATAACATTGCTTTGCCAAGTTCGGCATGCAATCGATCAAAGACAGGCTCTCCTAGGCCTGAGGGACAGCCTTTGATGACGCAATCCACCACACCTCCTACGGTATCTCCTTGTTTACGTACTTGCTTGATGTAGTCTATCATTTGTGGGGCTAGCTGCAAATCAGGACAACGTACAACTGTTTTTTCGATTTGATCCAGATCAAGTTGTTGATATGAATCTTTTACTTTTAGCCCACCTACTTGGCTGACATAAGCTGTAATAGTGATGCCTTTTTGAATTAAAATTTGTTGGGCAATTGCACCTGCCGCAACTCTAGCTGCAGTTTCTCGCGCAGACGAACGACCGCCCCCACGATAATCTCTAAAGCCATATTTTGCTTGATAAGTAAAATCAGCGTGCGAAGGACGATAAATATCTTTGATGTGTTCGTAATCTCGAGGTTTATGATTGGTATTTTCAATAAACAAGCAAATTGGGGTACCCGTTGTTTTTCCTTCAAATACTCCCGACAATATTTTGAAATCGTCTGATTCCTTCCGTTGCGTTACAATCGCCGATTGTCCCGGTTTACGGCGATTTAATTGATATTGTATGTAATCTATATCCAATTGAATATTAGCAGGGCAGCCATCAATCACGACGCCTATACCTGCGCCGTGAGAAGCGCCAAATGTACTTATTTTGAATAATGTCCCAAAACTATTTCCTGCCATAAAGCAATGATTTGATAATTCTAAATAGTTGATTGATAAACTCGTTGATAATATAACAAAGATTCTAAAATTAAGGCATCTTCAACATGATGATTGTAAGAAGCCTTTCCGATAGCTGTAATTAAACTAAAAGCATTTGATTTTCGCTCCTTTTTCTTGTCCTGCTTAATAAGTTCGAGGATTTGATCTTCAGCGATTGCCGACAAGGAATAAAAAGGATATATTGACTTAATAAAAGCGGTCAGTTCGTTCAATTCAACCTCACTTAAACCCAACAAGCGATTGCTAATATAGGCCTCTGCAATCATGCCGAGGGCGACCGCCTCGCCGTGTAGTAAAGGCTTTGAGGTATCCCAACTCAAGCTTTCAATTGCATGTCCAATGGTGTGGCCAAAATTTAATATTTTTCGACAGCCTTTTTCAGTAGGATCTTTTTCAACAATACTTTGTTTTATCATAACTGACTGCCGTACAATAGGCAGCCAATCAGCAGTATTCAGATGTACAGTCACAATTTGTTGCCAATAGCTTAAATCTGAAATCAGCGCATGTTTGATAACTTCAGCAAAGCCACTTCTTAATTGCTCAAAAGGGAGTGTTTGAAAAAACAAAGGATATAAGCACACCAATTGGGGATTAGCAAACAAACCCACTCCATTTTTTAATTGATTAAAATCAACCCCCAATTTGCCGCCTACCGATGCATCCACTTGCGCCAACAATGTAGTAGGTACCTGTACGAAATCGATACCTCGCTTGAAGGTAGCAGCACAAAAGCCCCCCATATCGCCTATCACACCTCCTCCCAAATTAATCAATACAGATTTTCTTGTTAGCTTATTGTGCATCAAACGCTTCCAAATATACTGACAAGTATCCAGGGTTTTGTACGATTCTCCAGATTGTATCCGAACGACCAAGTATTCGTATTCCTTGAGTGCATCCTGTATTAATGGCAAACAAAAGGAAGCCGTATTTTCATCAACTAATAGTACAATAGCAGCATAGTTTTTTTCAGACAAAAGGCTTCGAAGCCCAGAAAATTGTTGCGTTTCAAATACAATTTTATAATCCGGCAATTTAATCATGACACGACTGTTAATAAAGATTTAATCTTGAATGCTTGCCCTTCCTTAATCGAAATATCTAAGTCAACTAATTCCCTAATTCTTCTTTCTAATAAAGGTAAATGATGGTACAATTGTTCGTAAGAATCGGCAATAAAATATTGAGGCTGAAAAGTATCTTTCACATAAGGAGTTTCGAGGATACTGTCTAAATTAAAGTTAAAATGTTTTGCAGCTTCACTCAAGGCATAAACCGTTTCTCCAGGAGAAGATAAGATACCTGCACCATAAATTTTAAGTTCTTTGTTTTCTTGAATAAGCCCAAACTCAACAGTATACCAATACACGCGGGCCATTAATTCTACCGCTGTAGGATGCTCGATAAAGGCAAGTGCGATTTCACTTAAGCCATTGAGAAATCCCGCAAAATAAGGTTCACTTAATAAGGGTACATGACCAAATACATCGTGAAACATATCAGGCTGTTCAATGTATTTTAATTGTTGCATCGAGCGCATCCAAGTAGTTGCCGGAAATTTTTTCTGTGCCAGTAATTCAAAAAAAGGTTTGTTGTCGATGATGCCAGGCACGGCATAAACCTCCCAGCCAGTCATAGACTTTAGGGCATTATTGACCCGCTCAAAATTAGGAATCAGCGTCGGCTTAAAGTGTATCGCTTGCATGCCGTCCAAAAACGTTTGTGTCGCACGCTTTTCTAGCAATTGCATTTGTTCTTGATACATAATTGACCAAACCAAATGGTCTTCTTCTGTGTATTGATTGTATTGTTGCTTCATAATAATAAAAAAGAAAAATCCTGGCTCGAAAAGCGAACCAGGATTTTTGTAAAAATTTAAGCGTAATTATTTAATTAAGACGCATACAAACCTATTCGCTTTTGGACCCAAAATGAGACCAATAGTATATGTTTGTGCGATATATTTCTTTTCTGTTTAACATCTTAATCCTAAAGTAAAGTAGTTTTTTGCAAAATGCAAAATTTTATCCTATAATTTTACTTGTTTAAAACTTATACTGAACCTAAAAGGTTAGCAAGCCAAAAGTAGCTTCCTAATTGATCTACAGCTTGTATTAACGCACTATATGAAGCTTCCGGGTTGTTTTGTTTGCACCGGATATGATTTCTACAATATACATTCCGTTATCTAGGTCAGCTACAGGGATATTAAAGTTTCTTCTAGCGGAAGGAATCATATTGAATTGATGCTTTTTCAACTCCTTACCCGACAAATCAGAGACTATAAGTTGTATATCGGCATGCCCCATTGATTTGTTTTCGTAGTAAAAACTAAAAAAATCTTGCGCAGGGTTGGGATATAAATCTATTAAATTATTACCTAATTCAACGTCTATTGAAATGACATTAGAGTAATTTAGATCTTGCTGTTGTTGACTGTATTTCAAACGATAATAATTTTCTCCATCATAAGGATAAAAATCTTGTGCAGAAAAATAGCCAATACCCGATACAGAATCCACTTGCTGTAAAACTATAAATTTTTCGAAATTGATTCCATCGACAGATTTTTGAACTTCGAACATAGTACCTGCGCTGATATTTTTAAACGACCAGTTTAAATCCACCACTTGCTGGTCTAAACTAGCACTAAAGTCTACTAATTCATTATTCAACAAAACATTACAATTGGTCACGTTAGTTGTTTCTACACTTAGTCCTGACATTGTAGAATTGATAAGTGTAACTGCACCACCTGAAGTAGTTAAGGAATAACTTCCGCTGCCTTCTACGCAACACAATCCTGGATCACATCGAGTGGACGGACTACCGCCCGATGATGCAGGGGCGTTCATCTGAAAAAAAGAAACACAGCCACCGCACCAAACCCAAGAACGAGTAGCACCGTCGGTAGGAATACCCGAAACACCAGCAATAGGGGTTCCACTTGCGTCTTGTAATTCAAAACTGATGTTGTTGCCTGCACAATTATCTGATGTAACTTCGATAACATAATCAGCATTCCCTTCGAAACAAGATTGTAAAGCAGTTGCACCTGAACAAGGTCCAAAAGTGAATTCGGCACCATCAATTGTTACACTTGATGACGCTTCAGAAAGTGTGATGTTAATCGTAAAGCAAGCTTGGCCCGTTAATGCTGCATGAAAAAGAGGTGCAGATGTATTATCAAAATCTCCAAATTCTACGGTTGTCGCTGATGTTATAGTTGGAGTGATGCTAACTGATGTAGTGGGGTCGGTAATAGACGCAGTACCCACGTTGACAATACTTCCGTTGGATACAAATGATAGCTCAAAACCCCAAGTGTCTTCGCTCCCTATGCATACATCAAGATCATAAGTTACTGAACCATCGTTGTTAAAAGTTGCGCTTATTTGACTTACAGTAGTTTCATGACAAGCCAACAAAGAGCTACTAAGTGGTAGAATGCACCACATGAGGAGAAGTACAAGTTTATTCATATAGAGGATTTATTTGTTAAGGAAAGATTAGCTAATCTTTCCTTTAAAGTTCATTTGATGCTACAAAGGTATATAATTTTGAAATCCTATAAAAATACTATGTTTTTATTTTACAATTTATACACCTTTAAGTAGAATATTTAACAATCTATTTTGAATAAAGTGTAAAAAAAGAATATTATTTTCGATTTAATGCTAGAGATTATCCCTTAATATATTTAGGACCTTGCTGTCTTTTCATATAAACTTGTAACAGGATGTGTACGAAAAAAAAAGGAGCTGTTGATAACAACAGCTCCTTTTTTTGATTTATAATTAGACTATAAAGTTACTTCATTTGTGAATGTAACTGAATTGTATACAGAGTTAGCGCTATCAGAACTTACATAAAATATAGGCGTAGAAGTTCCGTTACCAGCTGTCGAAACATGCGAAAAAGTAGTTTTGAAATCAACAGAATCACCCGGTGCAATGGTGATAGTTTCTTGAACTATTGCGGGCGTGTAGCAGGTAGCATCGGTACATACAGCAATCATCCATTCACTAGGATTAGAAGATTCATTCGTACGCATCCAATCAACTGTCACCTCTACATTGTTGTTGTTTTTAACCCACAAATGATAATCGGTATCAGGATCAGAAACACGCACCGACTGCGTCGTAAAACCGGCTGTTATGATATCAAAATAGGCATCAACAGCACTATAAGTATAATTGAAAGTGGTAGATGTTTCAGATTGATTAGAAACATCATAGAAAACTAATGCTCCGTCGCCTTCTCCTGAAGTTGCCCCCGGCATAACCATTACAGAAATAGTTACATCAGACTCGGCTGCTAAAACAAAAGAACCAGATGCTACCGATACTCCATTGATCATGTAGGTCCAAGCACTTGGATTAGTCGCGCCGGGTGTATGTTCCCAGTTGATCGTAGCTTCCGTAGATGAAGTATTTGAAACGGTCAATTCAAAGGTTTTTGAACTCGAAGCAAGTCCCATTTCTGACACGTTGTTTTTATCCAATGTTACCGTTACGGGGTCAACTACTTCGGTCGTGTCACAAGCTCCTACAAGCAATAGAGCAGTCATTACAACTGCCGCAAATAAATTTTTCATAAACATCTGTTTTAATTCTTTTTTAAGTTTGATACCTCAATAAATAATTATTGAAACACAATATATGAAAGAATCTCCATATATCATACGTTTAAACACATTTCATCCAATTTTTAACACAAATTGATAGTATAAAAAAAAGAGAACCCTATGACTAGGATTCTCTTTCAGGTATTTAAATTATAATTTAAGCTTATTCTACTACAAATCTTGCTGTTTTAGTTCCTTTATCAGAACGTATATTCAAAAAGTAAAGACCGCTACTTAGACCTTGGGTAGAAACAGTCAAAGTATTGTGTCCAACATAGTTGTTCGTTGCCACTTGTTGCACCTGTTGTCCCAAGGCATTTACAATTGATATATCCAAACGACTATTTTCTTTTACACTAAAGTCAAGTTGCATCAGACCTCTAACAGGGTTAGGGGCAATTGTCAACGACTCTACAGACGCTGCTAACTGAACAGTTGTAAACATATCAAAATTGATATTATCTACATATAAATTGTTAGAAGATGTTCCTTTAGAAAAACCAAATTTAACTGAAACGGAAGATTGATTGGCATAAGCAGAAAGATCGATATTAGCCATCGCCCAGTCACTTGAATTTGGAGCAGGGTAAAAGTATGCTGAGTTGTTCGGTGCGCCAGTAGCCAAGGACGTTCCGACACGATTCCAAACTGAAGTCCAAGTAGTACCGCAGTCGGTTGAAATAGAAACCTCTAGGGCGCCATCTCCCGAGCCTGCATTGAATAATGCGTAAGCATAATCAAAAGTCAAACCCGGTGTAGCATTACTCGATAAATTAATGTTATCAAAAATAATCGCAGCGCTTTGGTTATTCCAATCACTTGAACCGTAAGCAGCACGAATACAGTTAGATACATCTACTGTTGAAGAATTCTCTCCAAATACACAGAATCGGCTAGATGCTAGGTTATTGGGATTATCGAATACAGCACCTGGTAAATTTTGAGAATACTGCCAAGTACCTGAGGGTAGTGTAGCAGCATTAAAGTTTTCGACTAAAGTAGTTGCAGTAGGTGTATTGGTTAAGGCCGAAACTGTTCCATTTAGATCATTATTATTGGAGGCTAACAAATCAATTTGGCTGCCATTTAATGTATTGACAGCATATTGAATTTCGTTGTCACCTGCGGGAAGTGTAACCGTAGGGAATGTTACCGTTGTAGTCCCATTTTGAGCCAAACTTAGCCCCGTTGCAGAAAACGTTACAGGAGTGCCGCCGTTTACACTGTATTGAGCTTCAATAGAGGTTACTACATTTGCGGTTTGATTGACGGCATCAAATGCAGGTGTAAAGGTGGTTCCGTTAGCACAATAATCAGCACTACCGTATTGAGCATTTGATGTGGAAACATCAAGGGCATTTGGAGGCGTGATATAGGTCATTGCAGCTTTAGCGCCCGTAATTATTTCTTGATTTCCTTCAGCAACAAAGACGGAAACTTCCATGTCTGTAAGGCTTGTTGCAACACCTGTGTAATTAGCAGGTACAGTGTAGTTGTGGGTGACAGATTTAAAGTAGCCTGTCGTCGTGGTGTCAATACTTTCTCCCCACTGCCCCGTAAACATATGACGTAACATGTGATTGTGGTTGTAATCTCCATTCGGAAGAATTGCAGAAGGATTATAAGAAGCACCACCTGTTTGTGGGCCAGGTACATTATTTTGTAATAATACAACATTCAATTTATTGGTTGACACAGCAGAATTACCCGTGTAATACACTTCGGTTACAGCACTAAGAGCACCATTTGCTAAGTCTAAAGAAGTTTGATTGGCTACGTTAACAGGAGAAGACTCTCCCATAATGACATTTGCTGCAGCGGTCCAATTGCCGCGACTCATAGCCGTACCACCATTTTGGTCCCAACCATTCGCGCTAAAATCGTGACGATTAACCGTTCCTGCAGGGTAGCCAGAAAGCGTAGATTGACCGGATACAGCCGAACCAAAACTAGTTCTGAAATCAGGTTCTCCAGCACCAGGGACGGCATAGCCACCTACATGAAGATTGATAAGTACAACATCATTAGGGTTAGCATTGTACAAATTTTGAGCGCGTAGATGACCATCAGGACAATAGACGCACTTGATTCCTGTAAATTCTTCAAGAACCGTATTTTTGTTTTCTGCACTTGTACTAACAAAAGACTGTGCAAATACGAAAGGTGTTAAGCAGAAGCTTAAAACGAAAGATAAAAATGACTTCATAATATGATTTTATGTTTAAAATAAGCGAGATTGCTAAAAAAAAGCAAGCCTATAAAATTAAGGCTTTTTGGCACTTGACTAAATTAGCCAAAAAAATCTAAAAAAAAGGATTGAAAGGAAGTTTTTAAATAAAAAAAAAAGGATGGACACAAGTCCATCCTTTTTTTTTATTATTTATCGAAAATTACTTTTTGACTATAAAACGCTTGGTAGAAGTACCCTTAGCGGAAGTAATATTTACAAAGTACACGCCTGATGATAAATCAGAAGTCTGTACATCAATTACATTCGTTCCGTCAAAAGAACCGTTAGCAACTTGCTTGATAGTCTGTCCAAGACCGTTCAAAACAGTAATGTTTAAATCAGCCATTTCAGCAACAGTAAATTCTAATGTCATGTTGTTACTTACAGGATTCGGCATTACTTTAATCGCGTCTGTACTTTCACCCAACATAGAAACGCCTGTTAATTGATCAAAAACAAACTTGATTCCATCTTCAGTGTTGAATTGCCCTCCAGAAGAAAAGGTAGTTGAACCAGCAGCGAAAGAAAAACTTCCATTGCCATAAGCACAGCAGATACCGTCGCCGTAACTATCTTCAATGATAAATTTGTAACAGTTTCCGTCAACTAGGTTTACGGTAACAGGGGTGATTGTTTGGTTGTTGCCATAGCCCGACCCTGAAGCAGCTATTACACCCGTTGTTTCATTCACTAACTCCCATGAAGTTTCACTTCCATAGTTATCTGTTGTTAGATTGATGGTAGCTGTAGCTGTACTAGCTGATTGCATGCCTGCTGTTGTAGCAGAAAGACCATTAGTTGCGTTAGAACCAGGATTAGCTGAACCATTCAATTGTGTAACGGACACATTGATTGAGTTTGATGCACCGTTAGGCGACAAACCCGAAACAGGAATAGTGACAGTTTCGTACTGCCCTGTAGACAAAGCAGTAGAAAAAGTATGTTGATAAGTACCTGGAGTACCACCGTTCACAATATATTCGAAAGTAGCAGTCGCCAAGGCAGCATTACCCATATTAGTAATTTGCATTTCAACGTCTGCAGAAGTTCCACAAACAGTCCCTAAAGATGCATTCACTGTAGCAGCTTGGTTAGTAATTCCTAATGGTGTAGAAGTAGTAAAAGACATGGTAGCTTCAGCGCCGGTTTCGATAGCTGAAGTAATATTAGAACCTGAAATATACACAACTGTTTGGAGGTCGGCTAAATTAACTGCAATACCATTGATGGCAGCTGGAAAGGTATGCGTATATTGGTTGCTGTATAAATGCATTGCCGTTACTGTATCAATTGCACTACCAGCATTTGGAGTCATCGCATAACGAACCATGTGATTGTGGTTGTAATCTCCGTTAGGGAGTATTGCCGTAGGATTGAAAGAGGCGCCGGATTGAGGACCTGGTATGTTATCCTGAGTAACAATGACATGTAAATTATTAAATGCACCTGAACCATTAGCTGTATAATAAGCTTCTACATCAACAGTCATCAAACGTGTATCTAGGTCAATGGCAGCATTAGCCCCTACATTGACTGGAGAAGACTGACCAAGAGTGGTTGATGCGTTGGCAGTCCAAGCACCACGGCTATGCATGACACCTCCACCGAAATCGGTACGGTTGACAGCACCTGTTGGGTATCCTGTTACGTTGAACAAAGACCCAACATTATCACCCCAACCTGTTCTGTAGTTGGGTGTTCCTGACGCATAACCACCTGTGTGGATATTTAGTAAAATAACACGCCCTGGATTATTGTTATAAATAAGATTAGCGATTCGATGACCGTCTGGACAATATCCACAGGTTTTGCCGGTAAGTTCTTCGAGAACAACGTTTTTGTTAGTAGCGGCTGTACCGACAATGGTTTGGGCACTAGCAGTGACTGCAGCTGATGCCAGAAACATAGTAAATAAATTTTTAAGTTTCATAAGACTTGATTTTGATTTGTAATTTACAATTAATTTGAACTCTTGCGAAATTGTGTGGACAATGAACATCTAAATATATAAATATATCAACAGATTATCATAAGTTGTTTTATCAAAGTTAAAAACTAAAATAAAAAAAGAGAAATTTTAACTCTTTAATTTCATTTGATAACCATTATATGACAGTCACAAAATTGATTATTAACGCTTTAAGCAACCAAACTATTTGATATCTAATGCACTTTTTATTAAATTGTATAATAAATTTATCTAGGCTGATTCAGCAATAAATTGAATTTCATGTTCTATTCAAAGCCCTTTAGTTGCTCATTTGCTAGCTCTTCTGATTTTTTACTAAAAAAACAACCTGAATTTTAGTCTTTCTGACAAAATTAAATTAGCTTAGTGAACAAATCCCCCTTTCAAAATCACAACAAACTACATAATTCTACGTAAAATAATTTTACCACGAATTGAACACCACATAGATTTTAAGTACAACAAATTATTCTACATGCGCCAAACTCTACTTATAATTATTGCTTTTATGCTATTATCTTGCTGCCTTCGCGCGCAGAATAGTTTTCATGTTTCGGCTACCTTTGCCACAAAGCAAGGGCGCATCGACAAGGAAATAGCTCCTTCCATATTATTAAGAAACCTCAGCAACAAAACCATTCAGATTCAATGGGAACTCAGTAAATCGAATCTATCTGAAGGCTGGTCGGCTGTTGTTTGTGATCATCAGTGCTACACGCATTTGATATCGGAAAAAACATTTGAACTTAAAGCCGGAGAAGTCCTACAGGATTTTAAAGTTGCTTTTCGCCCGAATGGGAAAGAAGGAATGGGTAATTACGAAATAGTTTTATTTGAGATCAATAACCGCAAGGCAACTGAGCAAAAAGTTACTTTTAATGCCGCTGCTAACAGTTCAGTAGCTACTTCTAACACTCAAATCAATCAACTCAATCCACCTAAAGTATTTCCTAACCCTGCTACAGAATATATCTATCTGAACGATGATGCAGAACAGGTGAGCCATATTGAAGTATACAATGTAGTAGGTCGTAAGATGCAAAGCCTAAAAGTCAACAACAGCAACGAACGTTATAATATTTCTTTGCTGCCAAGAGGTATATATATGATAAGAATGCTCGACAAACAAGGGCACATTGTTCGCACTCAGCGTATTAGTAAATACAACCCCTAATCTTTATCAAAAAAATTAAAAGACCACTTCTGCACACAAGCATAAGTGGTCTTTTTTTTTGGACCAATTAAAAAGAAGCTGTTAATTTATTCTTTAGAAGCACCAATACTATCGACCGGAAAAAGAGGAAACCCCGATTTTTCACTATTTTTATTATTACCGAATAATAATGCCAATAATAGCACCAAGGTTGATACCCCTAAAACTAATGCTTTTGTTTTGTTGTGGTTGATAATCTGATGTTGATTGTGGTCAGTCATTGTATTATGATCAGAATGAAAGGTTGATTTTACTTTTGTGAGTGTTAAATCAAACAAAAAATTAATAAGTAGAACTAATAATTACAATATATTGTTCTTAAATTGTAAAAATAAATTATAACTAATCAATTCTACTATTTATGGAGCATGAATTCAATGAGAATACGAAACTTAGCAATAGGCCTGCCCGCTGGAAATCGTTTATTAGCGTAATCGCTGTTGTAGCAATTGCTTTCATCGCTTTTCGACTTTTTTTTAACTTTTTTTTGATTCCTATTTTAGTTGTTATATTACTAATTGCCAATCGAGACTTAGTGGCAAAAGCCATACGATTTGTTCTAAAACAATATAAACAAGCAACTTGGAAAGGTTTATTGGCTACGCTTGCAGGTTTTGTGTTGTTTTTTCCTTTGATGGGCTTACTATTTGCAAGATTGGTATTTTTGATGTTCACAGACGGGGCTAAAGAAAAGCAAAAATCCTCTATTAGTGATTCAACTCTGATAAACATAGCCTTAGAAGAAAAAGTAAAAAAATTACTACAGGAGAAAAAATAGCCCTCATTTTGCACACTATTTGGCTTAATGCCTTGATTTTTGAACAAACCATGAAAAAAAAGATAGCTCTCAAGGATATTGCTAAAGCACTGAATGTATCAAGTACTCTAGTTTCTATGGTGCTCAACGGACATTCTAAGCAGCACGGCATAAGTAGTATTACCCAACAAAAAGTACTCGCTAAGGCTAAAGAATTAAATTATCAGCCCAACTCAATTGCTAGAGGGCTTCGCACAGGCAAAACCAATACAATCGGGCTTATCGTACCCGATATATCCAATGCATTTTATGCTCAAATTGCTAAAAAAATAGAATCAAAGGCTTCCGAAAAAGGGTATCATCTTATTTTTTGCAGTTCCAATGAATGCTTAAAAAAAGAAGAGGATTTGATTCAAATGTTGCGCGGCAGGCAAGTTGACGGACTCATTTTGGCAAGCACTGCTCTTCATAGTCTAACGATACAAAACTTAATTGATGAAAACTTTCCGCTCGTGCTAATTGATCGCAAAGTAGATGAACTAACAACGAATCATGTAGTCGTCGACAACTACACGAGCTCTTTCAAGGCAGTAGAACAACTAATTGCAAATAATCACCAAAGAATAGGCCTCTTATCTATCGGTCCGTCTCACCTGAGCTCTATCAAAGATCGAGAAAGGGGATACCTAGCAGCTCTAAAAAAGCACCACATTGCATCAAACCCATCTTATATCTGTACTATTCCATTTCAGACAGTACACAAAGCAGTTGGAAAGTGTTTGCATACTTTGATACAGAATCCTAAGCCGGTTACTGCTTTGTATGCTACCAACAATAATATTGCAAAAGCCTGTTTGTATCATTTACAAAAAATGAAAATTAAAATCCCACAACAAATAGCATTGCTAGCCTACGATGATATTGATCTTTTTGAGTTTTGTTATCCTTCGGTTACTGCGGTTGAACAGCCGATTGACAAAATAGGTGTAGAATCGCTAGCGATTCTACTCGATTTAATTCAAAACCCTTCGGGTCAGGGTGATAAGCCTAAACAAATCACTTTGTCGGCCCGTTTAATTATTAGAAATTCTTGTGGCACCCTAATTAAACAGCCAAGCTAAACCCTATTGAAATTCATAAAAATTTAATTTTTCATTGTCCATGAAGTCGAATTTTATCAAAAAAGCAGCTGCTCCCAAAAAGTCTTTTCATTCACAAAAGAGTCTTCTTATTTGTTTAGCCATTTTAAGTTATTATTTGAGTGCTTGTGGCGGCCTACAGACAGTAACTCAAATAGATTGCACAACTCAAGACAGCAGCGCTTTTGTTATCGATGGCAATTTAGGCGAATGGCAACATCCTTTGCTTAGTCCGGCAGCCTTAACGAACATTCAATACAAAGCCTCGAATGATGCTCAAAATTTATATATATGCATACGTATTCCCGATAAGGGCATTCAACAACGGGTTATGGGTTTAGGGCTTTCGATATATATAGATACGCTTGCCAAACAAAAAGAAAAAAGAGGAGTGGGTTACCCTTTGGCACTCAGTAACGAACAATTAGAAAAAATTAGTTTTCAAGCATATCAAGAAAACAAGGGCATAGACGACCGCGCCCTTGACCAAGCCTATGCTGCTATTTGTCAAGAATTTGAACTCTTAGGCTTCGTAGAAGAAAATATTAATGAAAAAATAAGGGTCAGTAATTTAGCATCAAAAGATATCAAAACAGCTATGGGCTTCGACCACGTTTCGGCAATGATATGTGAATTCAAAATGCCTTTAAGTCTTTTATTTGAAAGAAAATTGAAGTACAACGAAACCTTGAGTATCGGCATCAAGGTAAACAACCCCGAGGCTAATGCAGACAACGACCCTGGTCTTTTTAGTGACAGTGGCAATCCTATTACGGGCAGCAATCAACAAGGGAATCCTATGAATCCTGGCATGAATGGCCAGCCAAGGGTCAATCGTCTTCCAACAAGGAGCAACAACAACAGCATCAATGGAGTATGGACTAAAATACAGTTGTGCCAACCATAAATCCTCTTTGTTTTTTTACGCTTGCATTGCAGCTTCAGCCTCAGAGCCTTTAAAATAACACATTGTTTATTCTGCATTCTGTTTTTTCATCAGAAAATCGTAACTTTGCACTACAAAATTAGAAAATTCTTCTAAATGTCAGTAGGCAAATTATTTTTTCCATATTTAACAAAACGCGAGAACAAACATGGACAACAAAAGAACAAAGATTATTTATACCAAAACCGACGAAGCCCCGGCATTAGCCACCTATTCCTTTCTACCTATACTTAAGGCTTTTACCGAATCAGCTAATATCGATATTGAATTAGCCGATATTTCTCTTGCGAACCGAATCCTTGCCGTTTTCCCCGAATACTTAAGTGAAGAACAACAAGTTAAAGATGTGCTTAAAGAATTAGGTAATTTAGTTTTATTGCCTGACACCAACATCGTTAAACTTCCTAATATTAGCGCCTCTATCCCTCAGCTAAAAGAGGCTATCAAAGAATTACAAGAAGAAGGCTATGCCTTGCCTGACTATCCGGATGATCCTGAGACCGAAAAGGAAAAGAACATTCAACTCCGTTACAATAAAATTAAAGGTAGCGCTGTAAATCCTGTTCTTAGAGAAGGAAATTCTGATAGAAGGGCCCCAAAAGCAGTAAAAAATTACGCCAAAAAGAATCCACACCCAATGGGTCAATGGTCCGCTGATTCTAAAACACATGTATCCACTATGAACGGCGGAGACTTCCGTTCGAATGAAAAATCAGTTACCCTCGACAAAGCAACAGTTGTTAATATTGAATTGCTTAAAAAAGACGGCACTAAAACAATCCTTAAAGAAAAACTAGCTTTACTCGACAAAGAAATAATCGATGCTACTTTTATGAGTAAAAAAGCTTTGCTCACTTTTCTAGAAGCGCAAGTGAAAGATGCTCGCGCAAAAGATGTTTTGTTTTCTTTACACATGAAAGCAACTATGATGAAGGTTTCAGATCCTATCATTTTTGGTCACACCGTTCGTGTTTTCTTTAAAGAATTGTTTGATAAACACCAAAATGTTTTTGATAGTTTAGATGTTGATGTTGATAATGGTTTTGGTGATTTGATTGAAAAAATTCAAAACTTACCTGCCGATCAAAAACAAGCTATTGAAACTGAAATCGAAGCAATTTACCAAAACAATCCAGATTTGGCTATGGTTGATTCCGATAATGGAATTACCAATTTACACGTTCCCTCAGATGTCATTATCGATGCTTCTATGCCGGCTATGATAAGAAATTCTGGTCAAATGTGGAACAAAGAAGGAAAAACTCAAGATACTAAAGCCGTAATCCCTGATAGTTCATATGCTGGAATTTACCAAACCGTTATTGATTTCTGTAAAGAACACGGAGCATTTGACCCTACAAAAATGGGAACGGTTCCTAATGTAGGCCTGATGGCTCAAAAAGCTGAAGAATATGGTTCACACAACAAAACTTTTCAGATTGAAGAGGCCGGAACGGTGAATGTTGTTGACACAAATGGTACTATTTTGATTAGCCACAATGTAGAAGCAGGAGATATTTGGAGAATGTGTCAAACGAAGGATGCCCCTATTAAAGACTGGATTAAACTGGCTGTGAATCGTACTACTAATTCAGGAACACCTGCTGTCTTTTGGATGGACAAAACACGTGCACACGATGCTGAAATTATTAAAAAAATTGATGCATACCTTCCTGAGTTCAACTCAAAAGGAATCGAACTAAAAATCATGTCTCCTGTAGAGGCAATGCAATTTAGCCTAGAACGAATCAAAGATGGAAAAGATACAATTTCTGTTACTGGAAATGTTTTGAGAGATTTTAATACCGATCTATTTCCTATTCTAGAATTAGGCACAAGTGCAAAAATGCTCTCTATTGTCCCCTTAATGAATGGAGGTGGATTATTTGAAACTGGAGCCGGAGGTTCAGCACCTAAACATGTTGATCAATTTGCCGAAGAAGGACACCTAAGATGGGATTCTTTAGGAGAATTCATGGCGATGGTTTGTTCATTGGAACACAACGGCAGTACATATAACAACAAGAAAGCGACAATATTATCTGAAGAATTAGAACTAGCTATAGAAGATTTTCTAGACAACAGAAAATCACCCTCTAGAAAAGTAAACGAAATCGATAATAGAGGATCGCATTTTTACTTGGCACTGTACTGGGCCAATCGCTTAAAAAATCAGAATGATGACGCCGATTTAAAGGCCTATTTCAGTAGAATTCACAAAGAACTTTCTGAAAACGAAGCGCAAATCACTAAAGAACTGTTAGATGCTCAGGGCACAGCTGTTGACATGGGTGGCTATTATGCCCCTGACGACGACAAAGCTGGTATAGCGATGCGTCCGAGCAAAAC
>CAJQQM010000117.1 GCA_905480485.1 uncultured Aureispira sp. | reverse complement strand
CCTTGGCATTGGGCTTTCAGTGGATTCATGATATCCTTAATTATGTTTTTGCTGTTGTTTTATGGCAAAAGTTTTGGCATGTCCTCTACCCTCCGTACTACCTGCGCAATGGTAGGGGCTGGAAAAAAAATAGGATTTTTTAATATAGACTGGAAGGCACAACGTTGGAATCTATTATTTGCAATTGGTGCGGTTTTCGGAGGCTATATTGCTGCAAACTTTTTGGCAAGCCCCGAACCTGTTGCTATTTCGACTGCTACAATAAACCATCTTGAAAGTCTTGGTTTACAATATCCTCAATCGACCAAAGATGGCATGGGCTATATTCCGATGGATTTGTTTAGCTGGGAAAACCTCAGTGGGACGAGAGGGTTAACTTTGCTAATAGGTGGTGGTTTTCTAGTAGGATTTGGAGCCCGTTATGCTGGCGGTTGTACATCTGGACATGCAATAAGCGGGCTTTCTAACCTTCAACTTCCTTCTCTAATTGCGGTCATTGGTTTTTTTGTAGGTGGTTTGACAATGACACACTTTTTATTACCTATCATCCTTAACTTTTAGTTCAAAATCAAGTTGATTTAATAATATGAAAGGTTTAAAATACATATTAACAGGAATACTTTTTGGAATAGTCATGACCAAATCGGAAGCAATTTCTTGGTATCGAATTCAGGAAATGTTTTTATTTCACTCAATTCACATGTATGGTATTATAGGAGTAGCCGTAATTCTAGGTATTATTCAATTGCTCCTAATAAAAAAAATTAAGCTCAAAGACCATAAAGGACAAGAAATTGAGCTCGAAGACAAAAATAAATCATTTCCACGCTATTTGATTGGTGGAATAATTTTTGGGCTAGGATGGGCTATGACCGGCGCATGCCCCGGACCGATGTATACGCTCTTAGGACACGGATTTAGTGTTTTTATCATTATTATCATTAGTGCCCTCTCAGGTACTTTTTTATACGGTTTAATTCGCCATAAATTACCACATTAACAATCGTTTTTACGTTTTGTACTCCCTTATCAACAGGCTAATTTTCAATATCTATTGCATACGTAAGATAGATCTTCTATACTGCTACCCTATCCAATTAGGTAGCAGATTTTCAGCAAATCGAACCATAGTATTTCTTGCTTTAACAAAGCAGTTTCAAGTGAATAAATCCAATAGTCCCTCTCCCTTTAGCCTCCTTATTAGTGGCTAAATTTTAATTTAACTAACAGATTAAGCCGAGTTCTAAAACTGTATTCTACTATTGTAAAAAGTAAACGACTACACGTTATAAATTAACAAATTATGTAAATCAGTAGCTCCCACTAAATGATAAATACAAGTTAAGCAATTATTAATTTTTAGAAATTTTATTTTATAAAGTGCTATAATTAAAAATTATTATTTCTATATTTACTCATCAAACAAATTAAAGTATTATACTTTCAAAATTTAGTTTGTACCCTCAACGCCCTATAACCTAAAAACTCATGTATTGAATCCCATTTATTAATACATTAACTTATCCTATAAGCTAACTCTAGCATCCCCATAATTACTATTTTATTTTCATTAAACGACTTAGAAACTCCCATTTCTCAAGTCAAATTTTGTAATACTAAAATTACCTCTATGAAAAAGCAAACTTTATGTAAGAAAGCATTCCTATTATTTGCGTTTATCCCTATCATGATGCAAGCACAAAACAACAACCAAGCAGCACGAATCGATAAGACTGATGATTTTAAACTAGAATTTCATTATTCTGACAAAGTCTTGGCCCAACAAAGTCAAACAGACCTAGCCAACAATCAACAACAGTTAGTGGTCAATAGCTTTGCTGCCTCTAACCCTCAATGGAAACTCTCGAAAGTTGAAATCGATCAGTCTTTATTGAGCAATAACAGTTCAAACTATTCTAGCCTATTGTCAGAAGCTAAAGCTTCCTTCAGCAAAGATATTATCTATGTTGAAAATGGCAAAAAAGCCCTTTTTGCTTTATCGAAAGCTCAAATACGACCTATTTATTTTGGTTTCATTAAAGATGTCAATAGCCATATTAATTTACACCACAAAGTCGCAACTTGTCCCACTTGTTCTAAAACAATTGAGTACCAAAGGTCTATTTCTGGAAGCACTCTGCAACTAAGAATGAAAGCAGAGGACGAAGACTTATCTGATGTATTTTATTTATTAACATTTAACAAATAATACTGAAATGAAAAATTTAAATATCAATTGGATGAAATCGGTATTATTTATCGGTTTGATGGTACTGGTCAATATAGAAATATTTGCACAGCTAGCAAATGTAAGGTACTCAGTTCGAGTAGGTAATATTCAAAGCCGAGAATTCAACGCTTGCTTCGAATTTGGAAATGAAGAGTACACTGCCTTTGGTGGTTTTTTCGACAATGTTAATACGGGTTTAACACAATCGGGATGCCTTACTTGCACGACTAATGGAAACTGTAATTATGGTGGTGGAACATTTTTAGGAACACGAACCAACAATGCTGATCGACTATATTATTGGTTGCATGCTTTTGAAAACGACCGGGGTAGCAGATGTTCCTTCAATGCAGGCTCATTTTTCCAAAATGGTGATGATTGTCGAGTAATTGGCTCACCCGGATTTGTCAATTTTAGAAACAGCCTTCCTTCAAACAACAGCTACACGGTAGGCCCACAAGCCAACTTTGGAAATCATGCTATTCGCCTTGACTGGACCTGGAGATATTCGGGCAACGCTAACACACTTAATCCTGGATGTTCGGCTGGTTTTGCCAGTTATAGCTCAGGTGCTATCCGTTCTTGGTCTGTTAATATGACCGCAGGAAGAACCTATCGCTTTAGTACTTTGGGATTGAGTTCGGAGGATACTTACATCAGAATTTATAGCTCTAATGGATACACTATTGTGGCCTCTAATGACGATGCTAATGGTAGCCTTCAGAGTAACCTGAACTACACAGCTAGCTCTAGCGGAACTTATTATGTAGAAGTTGCAAGGTTTTCTCGCAATCCGCTTAATGCTTCTGGCAATCTTCTGTATCAAGATGTTTCTACACCTTCTATAAATGGTGGTCAAATTGCTTCCTCTACCTCAGTTTGTACAGGAGGAAATATTTCTATCTCTAATGTTGCTGGTTCGAGTGGAGGATTTGGCACAGGCTTATCCTATCAATGGCAGTCCTCGCCCAACGGTACTAACTGGTCTAATATTGGCGGTGCGACTGCCGCTACGTATAGTGCTTCTAATCTGACGAGTACGAACTATTACCGAAGAATTTCTACGGATTGTAAAAACACAACGGGCACTTCGAATGTTGTGGTAGCTACGGTAGTGGCGCAGCCACAGGTGAGTATTAGTTCTGCTGCTCCAAATGCAACTATTTGTGTGGGAGGTACGACGGCACTAACTGCTAATGTTAGTGGGGGAACAGGGTCTTTCTCATATCAGTGGCAATATTTGAGGAATGGAAATTGGCTAGATCTATGCGCTAGCTGCACCAATCCGACTCAAAATACATCGCCTAGTTCAACGCTCGAATATCGTGTTATTGTATCCAACAGCTTGGGGTGTAATGCTATTGCCACCCAAACGGTTACCGTTGTTCCAGACCCAGTAATTACTTTATCAGGTACAGATATAACTTGTAATGGTGCTAACGATGGAACAGCAACCGCTTCTATCTCAGGAGGTACCAATCAAAGCTATTCTATAAACTGGTTTAGTGATGATGGTATTTCATCCAATAATAATCCAACAGGTGACGGAACCTACAATGTATCGGACCTAGAGCCAAATGTTTGGGTTGCTCAGACTGTTGGTCAACAATATGGCTGTTTTGCTTCGGCCAGTATCACCATCAGCGAACCTGACCTGCTAACAGCTACGTCGAGTAGTGGAAATATCTTGTGTAACGGAGGAACAACCTCGGTGACCATCAATGCAGCAGGTGGTACTGCTCCATATAGTTATTCGGCTAGTACGTCTCCAAACAGCAACGGTGCTATAAGTGCATTTATTAATGAGATTCACTATGATAATTCAGGGGCTGATCAGGGCGAGGCCATTGAAATTGCCGGAACAGCGGGATTAGATCTCGACGGTTGGTCAATATGCTTATATAATGGCAACGGTGGCAGTCTTTACAATACGCGAAACTTAAGTGGTGTCATCTCGAACAGTACCAACGGCTTCGGATTTGTCACTGAATCGATCAGTGGTATTCAAAATGGATCGCCTGACGGTATTGCCTTGGTTGACGACCAGGGTTCTGTTGTCCAATTCTTGAGTTACGAAGGTAGCTTTACGGCGACTAACGGTCCGGCAGCAGGTTTAACCTCTACCTCGATTGGTGTAAGTGAGTCATCGTCGACTAGTATTGGGTTTTCACTACAATTACAAGGAAATGGATCGAGCTATGCTGATTTCACATGGGCTATTCCACAAGCTAATACCTTTGGCAGTGTCAATACAGGACAAAATTTTGGTGGCGCCAGCATCCCTCTTTCATCAAATGTGATAAGCAATGTGCCCGCAGGAACCTATTCCTATACCGTAACCGATGCCAACGGTTGTACGGCTACCACGAGCATTACGGTAAGCGAACCTTCTCTGCTTACATCTAATTCTACGAGTGGTGCTATCCTCTGCTTTGGCGGAACAACCACTGTAAACGTAACGGCTAACGGTGGAACAGCGCCCTACACAGGTACTGGAGCTTTCACAGTAACGGCAGGAACCTATTCCTATACCGTAACCGATGCCAACGGTTGTACGGCTACCACTAGCATTACTATTAATCAGCCAACGCAAGTAATTGCAAATGCGGGGTCCGATCAAATCGTTTATTATGGATATGCACCTTTGGCTTGTGCTACCCTAAGTGCTTCTGCTTTTGGCGGCACCGGGGCAATTAGCTATCAATGGTTTGATGATAATGGTAATAGTGTTGCAAGTACTGCTACCGTAAATGTTTGTCCGTCCACCACAACAACTTATCAGATTGTGGCTACAGATGGCAACGGATGTACGGCTACCGACCAAGTTACTGTGTGTGTGGTTGATGTAGTATGCTATGCAGGCAACTCTAACAATGCAAAAGTAGAAATGTGCCATATTCCTCCAGGCAACCCAGGCAATGCACATACCATTTGTGTCAATGCCAATGCAGTACCTGCACATTTAGCGAATGGTTCTACCTTGGGTTCTTGTGCTGAAACTGGAGCATGTATTGCAGCAAGAATCTTTCAGAATAGTGATAATACTGCAGAAGAAACGCCTGAAAAAGAGTATATCTTTAAATTATTTCCAAATCCGACAAGTGGTAGTTTGAATATTCAATTTAGCCAAATCATCAATAAAGATTTCCAAATTGAACTAATTGATTTATTGGGTAGAGTGATACATACCGAATTACCGCTTGGTGATCAAACCATCTCTCTTGATATAAGCCATCTATCTTCTGGTAGCTATCTTATAAGAGTTATTGACCAACAAGGCAATTATAATACGCAACAATTTATCAAAAAATAATTAATTTAAAATAGAACCTATAAAAAAGCCACTGCCTTTGCAGGGGCTTTTTTTTGTTGAGGGATAAATGACTTGTAAAGACGGTTCGCTACATAATTATGAAGCCTAGGGAAAACTTTATAAGATAAACGAAAATACAGTTCTCAGTCCTTTTTATCTTGAGGATTTTGGATATTATAAATACAACAGTAATCGTTAAGCTGTTATTAATACATTCCTTTTTGAATTAGAATAATTTTATGTGAAGATTGTAGTCTTTCAAGATGCATGTAAAACGCATTTTATATAAATCTAAGCTCGAATAGGCCACTTTACTGTTCTTTGGCCTACTCAAAAAGTAGTCGTTCAACTTCTTATATATTATAAGATAAATCAATAGTGGACAAAGCACAAAATAAAAAAGACCTAAACCCAATAAATAACCAAACTAAAACCTGATTTATTTTAGTCCACAAATTTTAATTTTAATAAATTAAAAAAAAACAAACTATTTTGCATCCTTTTAATATTAAGTCTCGTTTTAAACTATAACTAAACCAACCTAGAATTTAATCGAATCACCATTATTTAAGTAGAGGCAACAAGTGCTTAAATAATCCCTTCAACCCATATCATTATTGGACACCACTACTAGTGTAGGCGCCTGCCAAGGAACGACCTCAGGGTCGCGGTGTTTTTATACCTGTAAAAACAAATGATATGACCAAACTACTACTCACGATTACATGCTGTATATTTAGTTTAATCAATTCGCTTGCAGCTCAAAGTCTAAACGGATGGACCTCAAGAGAAACGCTTCAAATAACAGAACAGTCGGGTACTTCTTTATTGAATTATCAAGTCAAAATTACAGTTTTGCATCAAACAGGTATGCAGAATAATTTCGCTGATATTCGTTTTACGGATATAGACGGAACAACACTTCTAAACCATTGGTTAGCGTTTTATCAAGC
>CAJQQM010000116.1 GCA_905480485.1 uncultured Aureispira sp. | reverse complement strand
TATTTCAACGCTATTACTCAACGAAAACGGAGATCTTTGGATGAGTTATAATTATACGGATATTGTGGATGTTTGGCATAGTAATTTGAACACTTCAACAGTACAAGTGGAAGGAACCGAAACAAACGATTTAAAGGTTTGTCCTAACCCTGTTCAACAGACACTGATACTTGAAACGACCCTCAATAATGCCACATTACAACTTTTTGATATCAACGGACGTATGCTTCTTTCTCAAGAGCTTATCAATAAAGTGGCAATGCTAAATATGGAGAATCTGCCCGCAGCTTCCTATGTAGTTCGTGTCTTTAATAACAAGGAAAGTCAGCAAAAAATTATTATGAAGAAGTAGAAGAATCATTTTATAGCGGGATTTAGACTTGTTGTGTTATAGTTCAAATTGAATCAATGATGTAATTGATAGTTTGTCAAAGGAATAGAGGGTAATTATTTAAAGTTCTATCCTCTTTGTGTATGGCAGCTTTTATCAAATTACTCAACTGTTTACAATCATAACTATAGGGCAATGAGTCTTTTTTTTAGCGTTTAAAATTACAGTTTAGTTCCCATTGTTTACAGATTTTACATAATGGAGGATTTTTGATTTACACTAGTTCGTTTTAAGCACAACGTTAGTACAATTATTAATGTGACCAAAGTCACTAAATAATTAATTCGTTTATTTTAGTTTTGCAGCAAGCTACAAAATTTTGTAGTTTACTCTGATTACTAATTTGACCATTGAATACGTAAAAAAAATCTTCGTTTTTTTATTCATTATATTTATGGCCCCTCTTCACCCCTTTATTTTAGAATATATCTGAACTCTAGCCCCCATTATTTTAGATAAAATGAACTACTCCTCCTTTGATTCGTCCCTGAACAGCAAAACCCTACGACTATCTTCAAAGCTGATTTTTTTGGCTGGTATTGCATGGGGCTTGATGTATTTGTTTTTTGAGATTTATCACGCTGCTTATTTACCTTTTTTATATTCTTTTTTGATGGGCATTGTAATTCTTCTACATCAATTCGATAAAGTAAGTGAAAAGGTTTTATTAAATTCTAACCTTTTTTTGATTTTGGTTATACCAGCACTATTGCAGGTGTCTGTCGGTACCTATTCCAATTCTGGTGTCGTGGTATTATGGTCTACCTTTGCCCCAACAGGGTCCTTGCTGTTTCAAGGTTTAAAGCGTGCTTTTTTCTGGTTTTTGGCTTTTTTAGTGGTTGTTTTTTTATTGGCTGCCTATGAGGCATTCTGGTTAGAATCACCTTCTAAAATAGAAAATTCTACCGTTATTATTTTTTCTTTAATGAATATTTCGGCCGTCACTACCGTTCTTTTTTTTAGCCTACGTTACTATGTATCGCAATTGGTCACTAAGCAAATTGAAATAAATAAATTGATGTTGATTGAATCAGAGGGAAAGCAATTGCTCAATGTTAAAGCAAACAAACTTAATGAGTTGTTGGACGAAAAAAACATCATGCTTAAAGAGATACATCACCGTGTTAAAAACAATTTACAAGTGATTACAAGTTTGCTTAGTTTACAAAATTCATTTATTCAAAATCAAGAAATAAAATCAATTTTTCAGAAGAGTCAAAATCGGATTAATAGTATGGCGATGATACACGAGATGTTGTATCAATACGACCAACTCAATAAAATTGAGTTTGGTAAGTATGCTGAGTCATTAATCAAGAGTATTATTAAATCTATGACTAGTAGCCCTGAAAAAATTAAATTTGAAATTACATCCTCAGAGATATTACTCAATTTAGATACGGCTATTCCTTTAGCCCTAATCGTTAATGAGATCACTACAAATTCCCTTAAATACGGTATCAAAGGGCTATCTAATGGAAAGATTAGTCTAGATTTAAAAGTATTGAAAAATCAACATTATCAAATGTTTATAGGAGACAACGGAAGTGGTATCGATGCGTCGAATTTCGGGACCAACAAAGTTACACTCGGAATGATGCTTATTCGAAAATTAATTCGTCAAATCAATGGAAGTGTTGAATTATTAGAAACGAAGGTCGGGACCTATTACAAAATTAATTTTCAAGAGGTTTAGTGCAAATTAGTGTCGTCTGAGTTTTATGAAATTGAATTTCGATGATCCCTTATCCCATCTCTCGTGGCCTGCTAAAGGGCATTTTTTAGGGTTGATTGAGCGTTTATCGTATTCAACTATATTCTTTTGAATTGCTTAAAGTAAACCGCCTTTTTTATTTTGGTATTATTATTCGCGGATATATTTTTGAGAACAGCCAACCTGCCAGCATTGACAATACAAAAGCAGGGAACAGCACATCCATCTTTTCGAAATAAATACCCACGCCATCAATACTCTGTACGCCAAATTTAAAAATAGGCACACACAAAAAACCGGTAAGCATCGAAGCCATTGCACCTTGTTCAGAGTAGGGTTTCCAAAACAAAGCGAGTATCGTAGCAGGGCAGAATGTTGCCGCAATACCCGACCATCCAAAAATAGCAAACCAAAAAACAGTTCGGTCGGGCGAAAGAACTGCTACGCTTAGTGCAATTGCTAGAGCTACCAAAGCCATTATTAAGGTAATACCTCTAGAAAGATTTATCAGCGATTCTCCCGAACGGTCGGGACGCCATACTTTTTGGTACAAATCGCGTACAATAGACCCCGAACCAACCACCAATAGGGAATCGATCGTAGACATAATGGCAGACAAAATAATGGCAATATAAATGGCAATTATGATGTTGGGGAAAAAATTGTTAACCATTAGTACAAGTACCTCTTCGCCGCCTTGCCCCAAAATAGATTCAGGGTCTTGTCCTGCATTGGTAAAAACAATTCGGCCTAGTATGCCAATCAATACAGCAGCACTGTCGGTTATCAAGGTAAACAAAATAGCAACCCAGCGTCCTTTGTCTATTTCTTCTGTATTCTTTACTGAAATGAAGCGTACGTATACCTGTGGAGAACCCAAAAAACCAAGCCCTATCATGGCAAACCCAAAGAGGGTTGCAATGTTTAGCCAAGGATCGTCAGAAGTACCCCAAGCAGAGGTTAATGCAGGGTCGATAGCCTGCAAACTTTGGGTGATATTTGTTCCTTCGGGTAGGTAGTACCATACCACCACCGGTAAAATAATCAGACCAAAAAACATCAACACACCCTGAAATAAATCTGACCAAACCACTGCCACAAAGCCCCCAACAAAAATATAAGCTACTACAATAAAAAACCCAGCCAAGGCACCCGCAAAATAATTCACCCCTAGCAAATCCTCAAAGGCTTTGCCGGTGATATCAATTTGAGCGGCAACAAAAATGATGACAAAGATAGCTAGCGTTAGGGCGGCAATAATTCGCAGGCGGTGGGTTTTTGTATCAAAATGACTTTCGAAAAAATCGGGGACGGTAATCGATTCGTACTGATCGGTCAGCCGTTTGAACGGTTTGGCCATAAAAAACCAAGATAGTGCCACCCCTAATACTTCTCCAACAACTACCCAATAGGCCGAATAGCCAGCAATAGCCCCCATGCCAGTTAGGCCCAACAACAACCAACCTGATTCTCCTGTTACTCTAGCCGAAAAAGCAACCAGCCAATAACCGAGTTTTTTGCCTCCGACATAAAAGTCGCTCAATTTATGAACTTGGCGAGAAGCTAAAATCCCAATAGCGAATAAAATGGCAAAATATATGGCAAGGACAATTAATTTGGTTAGCATGTAGCGTGTTTAATGGTTAGACTAGTAGGGTTCAATATATGATTATACTGCGCATATTCAATTTGTTTGACCTTTCATTTCAATAATTGTATTTTTAGGTCAAATAATAGCACCATCATGTACTCAAAATATTATTTTAAGTGCTTTTTAAGTTGTATTTTTTGCCTTGAAGAGCAGTGGCTACAGGTAGGATTGCTGCTTTTTAATTGAATAGCATTCGCTGTTCAATTAATTCTGTTTATTTATAAAATTATTGGAATAAAAAGGTAGATTATTGTAGTTAAGCATGATTGAAATTTTCAGAAATAAAATTAATAGCCTTTGAAAGTACTACAAAAAGCAGCGATTCATCAGCTTTATTGGGCAGCGCACAAAGCCAATTTATTTCCAAAGAGTAGTAATGCTCAGTATTTTTATGATTTTGATTGCCTCCTTGATAGGTTGGGAATTCTCAAGCAATATTTTCCAAAGGGAGTTTTGCATGCTGTTGCGATCAAAACACAATCTAATTCGGCAGTTCTCCAAAAAATTGTTGATAATGGAATGGGCCTAGAGGCTGCTTCTATCGAAGAGGTTCATTTAGCCTTAGCCACAGGTATTGAAGCTTCTAAGATTGTGTTTGATTCGCCTGTCAAAACCAGAGAAGAGATTGATTTTTGTCATCAGCAATTGCCAGGTATCTATGTCAATGCGAATAGCCTAGAAGAGTTGAAGCGATACCCTCCTGATTTTAGCGGTCGATTAGGATTGCGAATCAATCCCTTAGTTCGTTCTGATGCGCCATCTATTTTTGATGTAGCTCAAAAACGATCAAAATTTGGGGTTCCTATCGACCAAGAGGCGGCGATTATTCAGGCCTCTATAGATTATCCGATTAAGGGCTTGCACCTTCATATTGGTTCGGGGATTCGTAATTTTTCTGGCAATATTGAAGCAATAGGCAGGGTGCTAAAGCTAGCCTATAAAATCAATCAATTACGTCCTGATAATCCTTTAGAATTTCTCGATATCGGTGGCGGTATCGATTTTGAAGCAGCAACAGGAAGTACTTTTAGTGTGGCTTCTTTTGTAGATGTATTAATCAAGCAATACCCGACTATGTTTGAGGATTTTCAGCTTATTACAGAATTTGGTAAGTTTGTACACAAGCACAATGCATTTGCAGTATCTACCATTGAATATGTTACACCACCGCAGCAAGCATCCGAGGCCGGGACGGCGTTTATACACATAGGTGCAGATTTGTTTTTACGAAAAGTATACAGCAAGCTTTCCATTAATTATCCCTGTTCGGTACATTGTCCTCAAAAAAAACCATCATCTAGCACGCTAAAGTACAATATTGCAGGGCCATTGTGTTTTGCAGGCGATTTTCTTTACTATGATTTAGTCTTACCCAAATTACAATCAGGCGATTTGTTTTTTATGCATCAAGTAGGCGCTAATACGCTTAGTTTGTGGTCGAATCATTGTAGCAGGACAGCGCCTTATTTTGTAGGGTTTTATGCGTCTAGGCTTATCAGCTCTTTAACTTAATTGTTAAAAAAGAATTTTAAATTTATTCAAAATCAATTAATTAAGTTTTTTTTCGCGATATTGGCAAATGCTGCAACTAAGCCATTACGACTAGCCCGCCCTACCGTTCAACCACCTATGTTTTTTACACGATGCTTTTTTTAGCATGGTTTTCAACACTTCATTATTCAAATTTTTTTTATGTATTGTAGAGTCTTCCCCGCTTTAGTATTAGTTCTTTTATGCTATTCCTCATTATTTGCACAAGCAGTGCTTACTAAAATCAATCAGGCTACATTCGATAATTATGCCAACAATTATAATTATACCTATTGGCAACAAAACTGGAAAACTAGTGGTGCCGATCGTAGTTTTGTGAACCACAGTAGTAAATATGCACTCGATATCGATTTTAGCAATTTAACCATTCAGAGTTTGCTTATTGATGAGAGCCCTACCGGACGATTGGCAGGCTTTCATGCCTTGCATTCTAGTCTATTTGCTACCAACGAACAAGGTGCCCTCGATTATGCCATTTTGCTGCAAGATTCGGTGGTTTATCCCAAAAGCAACAATCCAACAAATATGGGCAATAAAGATAGTCAGATAGCCGAATACGGGGTTTGGCGCAATACCCGTTTTGTGTCGGCCAATCATCAAAATAATGCACCGCTTGATCCTTATTTTAGTGGTATAGAATTCTCTAGTTGGCACGATCGTTTAAAATTGACCTATCATATCAAACCAACAGCAGATTTGATCGCTGGGCAATTAAAATTTGTGTTAGAAATACCTGCCGCATATACTCAGTATTACAGCAACAACGATTTGCATGCCTACGGATTGCCTAACAACAAAGGGTTTGCAATCAAAGCAGGCGAGGAGGTGGATTCAATAACTGTTGTTGGAAATCAATTGACCATCTACTCAGAACAAAAAAATTTATTGAATGGTACTGCTCACCAAATTAGCTTTTTGTTGTATGCAATCACCGATAATTTGTCGACTACATTCAGTACGGTTGACCAAGAGGAGGATAGCTTAGTTATTTCGGCTACTCAAGTCGCCCCGAATAATTCGATCATCAACGATATTAATTATGATGCGAATCAGGGCATACATTATATCAAAATACCAAGGGTGAATATGGGCTATTTTAATTGTAGTTTGGTGGATAGGCAACAACGCATAAATTTTAGTGTAAACAATCCCGATAGCCTTCAAAAGAAAATTAGGTTGTGTATTTTCAGGGAGCCTAATATCAATGTTACGGGTTTCAACTCGATAGTATGCAACGCCAACGGCGACCCAAGCGGGTTGCCCTTGCAAATCTCCAAAAATTGGCACA
The DNA here is from genome assembly GCA_905480485.1 of uncultured Aureispira sp. Lineage (GTDB taxonomy): Bacteria > Bacteroidota > Bacteroidia > Chitinophagales > Saprospiraceae > Aureispira. The sequence goes on along the minus strand of CAJQQM010000116.1, from coordinate 4,919 downwards.
CGACGATCCCTCAGTTATTTTCTGGGAGCTGGATTCGAGAATATACCGAAATGATCATTCCTGCCAATACCCGGCTCGATTTTCAGTACAAATCGACGGGGGCAAAATGGGGCGAGACCTATTCTGCCTCTTCGCATCAATTGTGTGTGGCGGGGGCAGGAGTACCCCGAGGTGGATGGCTAGAGGCAGCGCTAGGTACCTTTGGCGAAAGCATCACACATTCACCCGATTATGAATACGGAAATACCAATGGAGCAGATATTCGACCATTTTTGGTCACCAATCAGGCTTACGGGGGCAATTCTTCTCCTTGCGGATGGACCGGCAATGTAGGGGGAGTTGATATGTTTGTGTACGAAGATGGCAGTAATAATCGACGTTATCAGAGTCAGGTTAAAACGGATTTCAAAAAATACTCCCCTAATTTGACTGAAACCTCTATTTCGGCGCTTTCTTCCGATCAAAAACTAAAATTTGATTATTCGTTTTATCTCAATCGCTCAGACGATTTTACGCGCATTTATTATAAGGTCAAAATAAAAGCTCTGGACAATGCCAACTTTGGACGTTTTGATATTTTTCAATTGGGTGGTGATCGATACAATATCCACAATACACAACAAGTCGTTTATGGTAATGATACCGGTGCAGTGGCTCAATTTTTACCCACTAATAATGGGTCCAATAACTATACTACTTCCGAAATAGCACTTTTGGGGAACAATCCCTGGCTGTGGGCGGGCGATGGTTTGAGTTACACCGGCGCTACTTCAGGTATTGACATCGACTGTAACAATGCAATGATTATCCGCGATTATCACGGAGTTTTTAATGGAATGCCCAACGACACCCCCTATGTACGCGAGCGCTCAAGTAGTATTGGCTTTTCGTCTTCTCAAGGAACCAATCCAACTTCATACTGTTTAGTACCCCCCGCAGGGATACAAAGCTTTACCGCCGGCGATAGTATCGAATTGTTGGTAGAGGTGCTTGTGCTTCCCAAGCAATTGGGCGACTATTATGGCCCCAATCAAAATTTTGTAGCTGCGCTAACCGCTTACGGTAATTCTTATGAATTGGCCCTAAGAGAGGCTCGACAAAACCAAATTATTGCACAATCGCCTTCTAATACTGTCAAGCGGCAATATCCGCTTACCGTTGCGGTGCTCAATGACGAAGCAATCGTTGATATTAATGGTGGTGTTGGCTATATGCCCCTTGTTTTTGAAGGGCTCAGTGAAGTGGATGACCCTCAACTATGGGTGGCCGAAGATAGTTGTTGGCAGTTGGTGGATCAGTCGGTGCATGGGAAAGATTTTTGGCAAGTCGAGTACAACGAAAATACAGCTTCTTTTGATTTAATCTTCAATGTTAATCAAGACAGACCGAATGATGCACCTGCTTTTACCCGCTATTATTTAGGTGACAATCCCCCGGCATTACAAATCATTCATCAGTCCAATATATCATCTTCAAGCGTTTCTGATTCTGTTTCTATAACGGTCTTTTCAGGGATAGATAGCCTAACATTATCCCCTTTAATCGACTACTTAGGGGTGCCCACGGCAGATAGCACAGGTGGGTGGTCTTGGACAGGGCCTAATGGATTTATAGATTCAGTGAGAACACTTCACTTTTTTCCTGTAGATAGCATCCACATAGGACAATTTATAGTACAATATACTGCCTTTGGCTGTTCGGTCACAGATTCTTTTAATATTGTAGAAGGGATTATGACCAAAATAGAAGAAATTACCCATGCCGGAACTACTATTTTTCCCAATCCTGCAAATGATCAGCTAACCATTCAGCTGCCTAAGAGCTGCGACGATATTTTGGTAGAAATTTACGACAATTTAGGTAGGTTAATACAGCGTAAAGAACAACAAAAACAACAAAGTTTTCAAATAAACATAAGCCAATGCTTGCCGGGAAATTATAATGTACTCCTAAAGGCTGATGGCAGGTCTACGCAGCATCGTTTGCTTATTGTTGAGGAATAGGTCTTGCCTAGATGGATTGATATACTATTTTTAGCCTTTAGCAGTGCCTCGGCTTAAGGCATTCCTTTTTGAGGTTTTGATAAAAGTAGAGCTTTAGTGCAGAAGTAGACCAATCTTACACGGGCCACCTAGTCTTTGAAATATTCGGTGCGCTAGTATATGTAAATTCAATTGCTCTAACAATAATGTATATTGAATGGCTCAATTTACCCTATCTGAATTGCAAGCACTCAATACGGCTGTTTCAGTTTTAAGAATAGGATCACTTGGTAAAGGCTATTCTTAATTTGGGTTATTATTGTTGGCGTTGCTTAATTTTTTGCTGTATAAGGGTCAAATAGGATGCTTTGTTTAATTTGCTCTCTATCCATTCTATTACTCGAAATTGGCTTATATATTCATGCGAAAAATGTGCATCATTCATATAGTTTTGTAAGGCCTCAGCGGTCTGAAGCAATGACTTATAAACAAAAGGGTCTTTGCTGGGTTTGGTGATTATTTTTCTAAACATAGACAACAAAAGTATTTCAGGAGTTTTTAGTTGTTCGCGTTCGCTGATGTATCGTTGTGTCCCTTCTATTAGAGTGGTTAAAAGATTGAAGTTCTGTAATTCATAGTGAATCATTATATGTAAAACTCGAGCATAGGAAAGTAAATCAAATCGAACTGTATTCGATCGGTCATTCAATACTTTTTGCATCCAAAAAATTGCTTCATCATAGTCTTGTTGGACAAAATTGCAAAAAGATAGATTTAAGTAGATGAAAAATTCATTTTCGTTTTTATCGAGCTGTGCATAGGAGGATGCTTTAAATTTAAGTTGATGTCCTAATTGAATTGATTTTTCAAAAAGACCTTGTTCCATATAAACCCGAGTGGAGTGGCTGTACACTAAAAAGTATTGAACTTTTAGGGTGCGACCATCTAATACTATTTTTGGCTGCTGCCCAATTTGTTTAGCGATCTGTATATAACGTAAAATCTCTTCAAAATCAGGTAGCTTGTAGGCCAATAGTGTTTGTACATAGTTGTAAATTACCTTGAGGTATTGATGCGTGTCGTCTATTATAAGTTGAGGATGTTTTTCAAAAACATCTAATCTTGCTTTAGTGTGCAACAAGGCCTCTTCTAAATTACCCATAAAATAATGATAGGTACTTTTTACAAAGTGAAATATATCCGCTGTGTAGCGGGTCTGAGGAGGTACGATTGCCGGGCTAAATTCGGTTATTTTTTGGAAGTTGTTTTTTGCTTCTACAGTAGAGGGAGGCCCGTATTGATAAATATAACCATAAGTGTCTGTATATTTTTTGTCAAATTCGTACCGTTCAGTAAGCAGCTTGATACTTTGTGCTTGTTGCTGTTGAATTTGGTCCATCTTACGTTGTGATTTATAATATTTTTCTTCCATAAAAACAAGCTTGTATTCCCACTGATAGACCTGTTGCAATTGTGCATGCAGCTGATTAGCCTCCGCAATTTTTTTGGCTTGATTCAGTAATTTTTTGGATTGTCTGTACAAACCCTTCATGTAGACTATGTCTACACGCTGCAAAAGATTGCTAAATTCTATCGCGGAATTTTTTGCTTCGTGGTACTGACAAAGTATTTTTAATATAAGCTGATATAAGTAGCTTTTAAGGGCACTCAGTCGTTTGATGGAATGTGGGGCTTTTTGTTTCAGGGCATTCTCTAAGGCTGTAGGGTCATATGTTTGCTGTTTGCTTAATATGTCATAAATAATCAAATAGTTATGCTTCTTATTTTTTGGTTTGCATACCTCAAGCTTAAAATAACGCTTTTCATTTTTTGTTAAAGAGCTAATCAAATCGTATAAGTCGCTTTTCATTTAGAAACCGTAATTTTTTATATTATAAAATGCTGTTAACGATATGATTAAAGTTAATTAATAATCTTTAGAAATAAAGTATTATAAAAATTTATTATGTTTTTTGTACTCAAATTGATGTACTTTAGATATCTATAGTAGCTGAAGTACGGTATACTAAGCGCATTCACTTAATTATTTTAAATTATGAAAAAGAAAATTTTACAGCTTATTTGTTTGTGTTTTTTGACGGTTCAAGTTCTTTGGGCACAAAATGTAGGTATCGGTACGGCTACTCCTGATGCGAGTGCCAAGTTGCATATTGAGGCGGCTAACAGCGGCTTACTAATCCCAAATGTTTCATTGCTTGATATCAACAACGGTACTTCTCCTGTCAACACTCCCGCAACAAGTTTATTGGTCTATAATACCAATGCCGCTATTGCAGGTGGAAACGGTACTGGTTTTTATTATTGGAATGGGACGCAGTGGGTTGCTTTGCAGGGTAGTGGGGGCGATGCATGGCGACTGACTGGCAATGCTGGAACAAATTCATCTATCAATTTTATTGGTACTACCGACGCTGTAGATTGGGTAGTACGTACCAATAATAACGAAAGAATGCGTATCACGGCAGCAGGGAATGTAGCCGTTGGCACTGCTTCTCCAAATTCCAATACGATTGTTCATGTCAACGACACGAAGGCAGTTTTATACGACGGTGGTTCATTAGGCACAGGAGGGACACTCAATCTCGGACCTTCTGTTCGGATGTTATGGTATCCCAAAAAGGCGGCCTTTATGGCTGGTAGAGTTACGGGTACACAATGGGACGATGGCAATATAGGTAACTATTCAGCATTGTTTGGCTACAATAATATTTCAAGAGGTGCTTATAACCTTGTAGGTGGTGAGAATAATTCTGTTACCACTACAGGAACACACAATATGATGGGAGGCATCAATAATGAGGCAAGAGGTGATTACAACCTTATCAGTGGTCAAAATAATGCAGTGAGTGCTGCAGCACTAGGCGATGTTAGTAATAATATTATTAATGGATTGAATAATGAATATGGTACCTATGG
>CAJQQM010000115.1 GCA_905480485.1 uncultured Aureispira sp. | reverse complement strand
GATAATTGTGGACGTTTTGAACCCCCACGGGTTTCTACGGCTCGACTCAATTGAGACAAGGCAATTACAGGAACACCTAATTCTTTAGCAAGCCCTTTTAATCCTCTTGATATCATAGATATTTCTTGTTCTCTATTACCTTTGTTGTCGCCGCCACCAGTCATTAGTTGCAAATAATCGACAATCACCATTTGAATATCATGTTGCATTTTTAATCGACGACATTTAGCGCGCAATTCAAATATGCTTATACCCGGAGTATCGTCTATATACAAAGGGACTTCGCTTAATTTATCGACCGATGCGTGCAGTTGTTGCCATTCATAATCTTCTAATTGTCCTTTTCTTAGTTTCTCGGAGGCAATCTCTGTTTCCATTGAAATCAAACGATTAACCAATTGCAAAGAAGACATCTCTAGGGAGAAAAAGGCAACGCCTTTTTTAAATTCAATCGCTGCGTTTCTAGCTACAGCCATTGTAAAAGCTGTTTTACCCATACCAGGGCGCGCCGCAATGATTATCAAATCGGACGGCTGCCAACCAGAAGTTAATTTGTCTAAATTCACAAAGCCCGTAGGTACGCCCGTTAGGCCCTCTTCTTTTCCACTAACTTCCTCGAGTTGTTTAATCGCCATGTTCATTAAGGTACTCATACCCATCGACCCACGACTTAGGTTTTTGTCGGTAATTTCAAACAGATTTTGTTCGGCTTTGTCTAACAAATCAAAGACATCAACTGTATCTTCAAAAGCCGTGCGTATTGTCTCTGTCGAGGTTCTAATCAATTCTCGCTGAATATATTTTTGGGATATAATACGGGCGTGAAATTCTATATTTGCAGAAGAGGCGACACGATTGGTTAATTCAACGAGTTGGTAAGGGCCACCCACCATACTTAATAAACCGAGTGATTTTAGTTCTTCTGTTACGGTCAACAAATCTATCGGATGACTCTTTTCGAATAGAGAACAGATGGCTTTGTAGATATGTTTGTGGGCATCTCTGTAAAAAGAATCAGGGCTCAAAATGTCAATTATCAATGCGACAGCATCTTTGTCAAGCATTAGGGCTCCTAAAACAGCCTCTTCAAGATTGATAGCTTGAGGTGGTACTTTACCACTGTAAAGGTAGGATACACTATCTTTTTTTTTGCCGAATTTGGGGGTAATATTCTTTTTGTTGTCCATGATAGAAGTTTGAAATGAGGCGCTGTTTTTACAAAAGTAAGATATAATTCTTCCTCTTCAAAAAATTTATACCTTTATAAAAAATTAATCTGAGGGCTAGAGTGTCCACTCCCAAATTTGATGTTTTTGCTTTTGAATTACTTGAAGCTGATTGCCTTCTATACGTGCTATCAAATCAGCGTTAGGCATCGTTCTTGAAGGAGCTTTATCGATTAGGATATTAACAAAATGCGCATCCTTCCATTGCCAAACAGTAGTTTTTTCTGTTTCAATTTCTTGATTATCAATTACTTTCCATTCGGTTGCATGAATAATAATTACAAACTGTTGGCTGTTGTCATAATGCCATAAATCAATAGATTCCTGATAAAAATAATTGCTATTAAGACTGTCATTCCAGCAATTCCATTTTAAATTAGTAGGACTAAATTTTTTTATTTCTACCTGATCCCATCGTAGGTTTTTGAGGTATATTCCTAGTTCATCGTAGCCTACATGACTTAGTTTAAGGTAGGCTAACTGCTGAAAGTGCTCGTCGATTTTTTGAGCAAATAATTTCAAGGATTTTTCATCTATTGAATGACTAATGTTGTCTAGTCGAAAGCTATTTTCTTCTGACTTAGTATTGGTCGTCCATTTTCCTTTAAAATCAAAAACCTGCCCTTTAAAAATACCTCTAAAGGCAGAGGGGTTTATCCTGTTTTTGGAGGTATGTAGGGTGGCTATCCCCGTATCAAAACAAAGTGTTCCATTTAGTTTACGGATCGGTATTTGACGATTTCTGTAGTTTAAATCACCTTTTACCTCTAAACAATTTGATTTTTGTGGAATATCATTTGGGTCGTAATAAAGAAACATGTCAATGGCTTCTTCTCCTAAGGTACCCTGCAAATTGAAATTGAAAGGACGAAGGGTTGTTGGCTCTAGTTTTTGGGGTTTTACTCGATCCCAAACAGGGTTCCTTTTTGATGTATTTGATTCATTATCCAAGCCAGGTTTGCTGCTACAAGATGCAAGCAGTAGCAAAATAAAAATGGCGGTATAGGGTGATAAATCAATTTTTTTCATGCTTAATAATGGGCTTATAATCCATAACAATCTTTATCGAAGACTTATAAGTTGGCTTTTCTGCCAGGATTATCTTTCAGGAAACTACTCCAATCTTTGTGTTTTTTTGCTCCTACTTGCAGGCCGCTAGTCTGAATGTGATGACAAAAAGCAACGCCTAAGGCGTCTGTAGCATCTTCTGATTGTCCTTCCATGTCGCCTTCTACCAAATGCGGTAACATACGTGCCACCTGCTCTTTTGATGCATTACCGTTTCCGGTTACAGCTCTTTTAATTGTTTTAGGTGCATATTCTTCAATGCTGATACCCGTTGTTGAAACGGCAACCATGGCAACCCCTTGTGCCCGCCCTAGTTTAAGCATTGATTGAACATTTTTACCATAGAAGGGCGCTTCTATAGCCGCTTCAACAGGCTCGTATAATTTAATTAATTGTTGTAATTCCTTGAAAATAAAAGCTAATTTTTCACCTTGATTTTTGAACTTTCGCATGTCGAGTGTCCCCATTCGGACAATTCTAGGTTTTCGCTTGGGGCTTAATTGCAAAAAAGCATAGCCCATTAAGTTAGACCCGGGGTCAATACCCAGCAATATTCTTGGTTGCACTACGTTCAAAATAGTATATCTTTTAGATGTTTTAAAAAGAAAAAGGCAGTTTTAAACTAAAAAATCGAAGTGAATTTTATTTTTTAAAATTAAACTGCAGTAAATGACGGAATTGTCTTAAATTTGCAGCATGACGACCAAAAATATAACCTCTATCGTAACTAAAGATAACCGCTTTTCACTAAAGTCGGAACTCCTAGGTCGTTTTTTTATACTCGGAATTAAAATATCTTTTTTCCTGATACTACTAGCCCTGCTTTATAGTCAGGTATTTGCCCGAGAAGACATGAACTTTGCTGCTTTGTGGAATCAAATAAAAAACAATCTTGGTACAGCTACGGCACCCTTGTTGATAGCGGTGCTGCTATTGATGCCGCTCAACTGGATTTTAGAAGTTCAAAAATGGCGCTCTCTAATGCCCAATCATGCTGAATTGACTTTTTTTAATGCCTTTAAAGCTGTTTTGGCCGGATTAGCCGTTTCGCTTTTTACCCCTAATCGTATTGGAGAATACGGAGGACGGGTGTTGATGGTACCTAAGTCCATGAGGATACCTACGGTTTGGGCTACTATTGTGGGGTCGTTCAGTCAGTGGATTGTCTTAATTGTTGGAGGGGGATGGGCACTTGTTCTTGCCCTAGCTAAAGGATGGATAGATATACATCCTAATTTGTTATACTTAAGTATTGTGCTGGCCACGATCGTTACAGCTGCTTTGCTATGGATGTACCTAAATATTCAAACCATGGTCGGCTATACGATGCGCTTTAAATGGACCAAAAAATTGGCTCAAACACTTAGCAAAGGAAGAGATACGCCTTATTCAGGCACAACCTTAGTCCCCGCATTAGGGTTTTCTTTGGGACGCTACGCAACCTATTCAACACAATACATACTATTACTACTTTTCTTTGGCTTTCAAGCCAATATAGCGTCTATGTTATTGTCTGTAATGATCATCTATTTTTTGCAAACAGGAATCCCTTTACCACCTTCCACGGGGCTTTTAGCTAGGGGGAATATTGCTTTATTGGTTTTAGGATGGATTGGTACAGCTGCTAATACCTCCTTGATTATTCTTGCCTCTACTTTTGGTTTATGGATGATAAACGTTGTTTTTCCAGCTGTGATAGGTGGTTTATTTTTGCTCAAAGCTACTCCTCTTAAAAAGCCTTTAGCAGAGTCTTTATAGAGGTATGTTGTTGTTTTTTGTACCGATTCTACAGCTTATCTACAAATAAGGGACTGAATTCAAAACTCCCTCCGTCAAATAAACCCAAATCACTTAATTTCATTCTTGGGATGACCAAAAGGGCCATAAAAGATAAGGTCATAAAGGGTGCTTTTAGGGTGCATTCTAGATTGTTTTTGGCAAAAGTATCTATCGAAGCATAGGCTTGTGCTACCTCATGACCTTCATCTACCGACATAATACCTGCTACCGGAAGTGGAAGTACCTGCGATTTCTCTTTGCCTACGACAGCAATACCTCCTCGATTATTGATGATAAGATTTACGGCCGCACAAATAGAGGCGTCATCGACGCCCACCGCAATGATATTATGCGAATCGTGTCCTACACAGGATGCAATCGCCCCTTCTTTCAAATTAAAGCCTTGTATAAACGCAAAAGCCGGTGGACTTTCTTTGTATCGATTCACGACGACCATCTTCAAGATATCTCTAGCGGTATCAGATAGGGCCAAGCTGCCTGATTTCTTAACCCTTGTTTTAAAAGATTCAGTAATTAATTCACCATCTAGTGCTCGAATTACGTGTACAAAGTCGCTTTCAGCAGGAAGGGCAAAATCTTCTATTTGTTTGCAGGCTGTGTCAAAGTTATTAATGGTTTTTTCAGGCACAGCTTCTATCGTAGTCCGTCCATTTTCAGCAACCAATTTACCATCTATAAAAGTGGCTTTTGTTTTGAAGTCCTTTAAATCTTCCACAAGAATAAAATCAGCAGGGTCGCCTATTTGAAGTAGTCCGATATCTAAGTTGTAATGCTTGACAGGATTGACACAGGCTACCTGCAAAACATCAAAAAGTGGAACACCCTTGGCAACTGCCCTTGCTGCTAATTGATTGATGTGCCCTACAAGAAGATCATCCGGATGTTTGTCATCCGAACAAAACATTACCTGGGCAGTATACTCAGGCAAAATATCAATTAGACTCTCAAAGTTTTTGGCAGCAGAACCTTCTCGAATAATTACTTTCATGCCCCGCTGCAGTTTGTCTAAGGCTTCTTCTAAGCTAAAGCATTCATGGTCAGTACTGATACCTGCATCGATATACTTTTGTGCATCCTCTCCTCGCAGTCCAGGGGCATGCCCATCAATGGGTTTGCCTACTGCTTTTGATGCGGCTATTTTGGCCATGACCATCGGGTCTTCGAACAAAACGCCCGGGTAATTCATCATTTCAGCGAGGTATTTAATATCAGGATTGGCCATTAATTGCTCAATTCCGGCTACATCAATCTCGGCGCCAGCTGTTTCGAAGCTGGTGGCGGGCACACAAGATGGTGCTCCAAAATTAAATTTGAAAGGTACTTTTTTGCCATTGTTTATCATATAATAAACCCCCTCTATTCCCATTACATTGGCGATCTCGTGCGGGTCGGATACTGTACCTACCGTGCCATGAACCACTGCCATTCGAGCAAACTCACTAGGTATCAACATCGAACTTTCAATATGTACGTGGGCGTCTACAAAACCAGGCATGATATAGCCTTCTACAGGTTCATCAATGCTTCGAATCGAAGCGATTTTACCGTCTTTAATAGTTATTTCAGCAGGGTAGATTTGACGGTTGTTTAAATCGACAAAGTTGGCTTTTATAGGATTCATAATTAACATAGTTGGATTAAATTATTAGATTCAAATATAAGAATTTAATTGAATTCGCTTTAATGCATCTAAATTTATAATGGCCATACTAATGGTTAAGATATTTATTATTTTTTTTGCGGGGAACTTTATGGATTCAAAAATAGTTATAACTTTGCAAACCGGCTTAGGCCGTAACCGTTACCCAAAAGGGGCTGACTGGAATTGACAGCATTGAATGTTCTTTAAGTAAGCATGTCGAGACAGGTGTGATTATCTCGTAACAATATAGCACATAACCAATTTTAAATGGCAATAATAACTATGCCATGGCTGCCTAATCACTCAGTGATTAAGTAACCATTGCGGCCCACGCTTGACGCCTAATATACAGCGTGCCCCGCATCAACCAACTTTTAGGCTAGCCTTGACAGCGTGTCTCCGTATGGATGGGTGAAATAAGAAGAGGCTAGGGGGCTAACTCGCAGGTTAATCGGCCTATTATTCCCCGAAACTCGACGGTTAACTAAACATGTAGAAAGCTTATCGATGCTTTGACTGGACGAGGGTTCGAATCCCTCCAGCTCCACAAAATCTGCTGCCTGTGCTTTTCGTGCACAGGTGGCTTTTTTTTATCTATCGATGCACTAATAAAGATTTTATTATTCCCTCCAGCCTTTTTTAAGTTTTTGATGTTTTATAGTTCTTAGGGTGCCTTTAATTCAATTGAATTAAAGCCCTTTTTCAAAAACAGCGGGCTAAGCCATAGCTTATTGCTAAATATAATATTATTGCTCCACCATCATTTTCTGAGCCATAAATTATCATTTTTTAGACGATATCGACCTGTAAACTACGCTGCTATTTGCAAAGATGCTACCCCTAATCTAAGTACGCATATTGAATATCAATGGATAGACCCCAATAATTAGGATGGGCTGTCTTAATCCAGATTAAAACAAGTTGATTGTTCTGGGCTGCATTCTTGGGCCGATGTTCGGGGAATAGAGGGTATCAAAAGGGGGGGTGATTGGTATCTTCCCCAACCAAATTACCAAGCGTTTACTGCAGCGATTTTTAGCTAAAAATCTACAAGCAGTTTTGATTAATACAAAGGCAGCAGGTGGCAAATTAATTTGTCATCGCAAGAAGTTGATAGACAATAACTTTAAATTAGAAAGAAAGGCCGTTCATAATTGTGCTACTGACCCTTACCACTGATACTAGAAGATACCAATAAAAAAAATTGAAATTAATCAGAATTAGTGATTAATTGATGGCCTAAATACTTTAGAAATAAGCAAAAAAAACTATACCACGTTCGTGGGTATTGATTTAAAATTTTAGTGGTGCCTTGTTATAGCTAATAAAGATGTGCCGGTATCAAGGATAAAAATTTAATCTACGTAGTGCATTGCTGTTTGCCTGCCTCGTTTGCACTTCAATAATTCTACCGGTTGTGCAATGACAGGCTAAACACAACTGAATTTTTGTACTGTCAAAATCAAAGCGAACGGTAGCATCCTGAATTTGATAATCTTGCAGCATACGGTAAATACTTTGTTCTAAGGCGGCTAAACTGAACGAATCAGCCTCATAATAACTATCCCAGGGATTCGAACAGCCTGTTTCGTCAAAATATAAGCTAACAGGCGCTGACTTGTCGCATCCTATCTGCGTGGCGCATAGAAGCCCTAAAAGGCAAGCAAAGAAAAATGAATTTTTAAGCATTTTAGTTTTATCTATTTGTGTGTTTGACCGAAATTTCTGGCTGAGAAGAATTGGGTATTTCCATACTATTTAAGTGTTTAAGTGAATACTAAGTTAAGAAAAAGAATGGCTTTTAGGGTTTCAGTTTAGTTTTTGTCCCTTTTTTTAACCATCGACCCCATGATTCGTTGTAGGGGTGAATACTTTTGCTTCGACCTCTGCTGTCGAAAAGTGGCCTTGATTGATTGGACCATTCAAAAATTCCACCATACAAATTATAGACATTTGTGTAGCCCGCACTCAACAATTGTTCACCAATTTTTTCACTACGATAGCCAATCGAACAATAGATTACTATTGTTTTGTTTTTCGGAAGATTGGCAACAGATGCAAGTTGAAAAGAATCGTAGCCTATTTGTTGGGCCTTGTACAGGTGCGAAATAGCATATTCATCGGCAGCACGGGCATCGAACAAAACGACCTCTTCAGAGGCAATTTTTTGGCTAAGTTGCTTACAACTGATAAGTGGCACAGTTTTGTCGATGATGCGTTCAATCTCCGTTTCGTAGGCAGGATTAATTATCGCTTGCCCAAAACAGGATGCTGTTGTTGTGGACAACAAAATAATAAGTGCAAACCCACAAATATGTACCTGTACAAGCATTTAATTTTTTATTAAATTAGATAATTCATATTTATCTACGTGTGGAGTCATAAAAAGTTTTTAGTAGCAACGATTTATCTACCTCAAACCCTTGTTTGGCAAGTCGCCACCAAAAGAGATTGATTGTCCACATTATAGAAAATGCTGATTAAGAATAAAGCAAAAAAAACTAAATGAGCTAGAGTATAAAGTGCTCTTGTTCAATTTATTTGTGCTTAATTGAGGGGCAATACATTAACTATAAAATAAAATCGTGCCAACTTAATTTGGCTTTTTATTGGAAAAAAATTCCATATTTTGGAAATATAAAAACCGTTAATCTTTGTAATGTGTTGATTAACAAAAATTTAACAATTGGCAAAGTTGTTGTACCCTTATAATCAATCATATATGATTGATGGCTGCAACAGGATGTTTACCAACACTTCTGTTTTATTAAAGCAGGACAAAAAATTAAAATTTAGAATTATACGGCTTAATTCTTTGATACAATAATAATTGCTTTTTCTACTTAGCTTAGTTTAGCTGTTTGACAATACATGAGTTGTTCGTTATGGTTTTGTATTTAAGCTATACGTGGTTCCAATCACCGTTCTTTGTTGTAGTGACCACTACCAAAAGACAAGAACTTGCCACTTGCACCAAAATTATTGTGCCTTAAACAGCAGACCATACAATAACAGCTAGCTATCGGTAGTGTTAATATTCAATTATCTATCTGGTTATCTGCTTCATCAAACACGATAACCAAAAATTAAACACTAAAAACACAAACACATATCTATTTAATCTAGAGTTCTGTGCCAAAAGCACAGAACTTTTTTTTGTTGAAATTACTACAACTTCTTCCCCTTCATAGCATCTGCAATGTTCGCATCTAATGCCCGGTGGGCGAGGGGTGTGGTATATTCGTTCAAATCCTCCATGCATTTGTGAATCGTATCTTTGTCTTCTCCCTTTGCGGATTCCTCGAGTGCCTGCACGAGCTTTATCGTCTTTTCGGTTTCTTCTTTGGTGAGGATTGCTGCATTTTGTTTGATAAATTTGTGCGAGGCTAAAATAACATTTTCGGCTTCGGTACGCGCCTCGATAATCGCTCTTATTTTAACATCCTCTTTGGCATTTTGTATCGATTCAAGCAACATTCTGCCCATTTCCGCTTCCGAAATGCCATAGGGAGAATTCATTTCGACAGTTTGTTCTACTCCCGACCTTAATTCTTTGGCCCGTACTTTAAGAATGCCATCAGCGTTTAATAGGAAATGAATTTCTATTTTAGGAATGCCTGCCGGCATCGGAGGTATGCCTCTCAGCACAAATTCACCAAGTTTACGGTTGTCCGCCACTAAATCGCGTTCGCCCTGAAAAACAGATACTTTTAGATTTTTCTGTCCATCTACAGAGGTGGTATATTGCCGTCCTGCTTTGATAGGTACTTTGGTATTGCGCGCAATAATCGTATCCATCAATCCACCAACCGTTTCGATGCCTAGGGATAATGGCGTTACATCCAACAATAAAATATCCTTGTTGTTGCCTGCCAAAATATCAGCTTGCACTGCTGCACCTATTGCTACCACCTCA
>CAJQQM010000114.1 GCA_905480485.1 uncultured Aureispira sp. | reverse complement strand
CTATTCATATATAGGCCCTAATGCCTGTATTGCAACTGTCGTGGAGGATATTATTGTAGATAGTGTGCCGATAGTAAACTTAGCTCAAATGGCCAATCAGTGTACAAACGATAGTGTTTTTAATTTTACGGGAGGGCAACCCAGTGGTGGCAATTATAACTTTAATGGAATTTTAAGCAGTACATTCGACCCTCAAATTGGTTTTATTGGCACTAATACGCTTCAATATAATTTTACAGATAACAAAGGCTGCACCGGTATTGATAGTATAAGTTTTGAAATCTTCAACTTGACGGCTACTTCTATAAATCCAATTAACAGTTGCATTAATGATGATCAATTTGTACTAAATGTTGGCAATCCAATTGGAGGAAATTACACTGGAATAGGTGTTAACGATTCTTTATTCGCCCCACAAATCGCTGGTATTGGAAGCAATATCCTCATCTATAGTTTCCAAGACAGTAACGGTTGCATCAATGCAGATACAACTATTTCAACTGTTTTTGGTTTGCCCAACGCAACTATAACTGGACAAAATACGATTTGCCAAGGCGACAGTGTCACACTCACCTCAAGCACTACGGCAAACTATTTATGGTCCACTGCCGATTCTGCAGCAAGTATAATTATCCAACCCGATAGCAGCCAATATTATTACCTAAATCTAATTGACAGCAACAACTGTACTGCAATCGATAGTATCGAAATCATCGTTAATACCCTTGAACTGAGTATTGATTCATTTGAAGCAGCCTGCTTTGGAGAAGACGGAATCGCTATCGTATCAGCAATAGGTTCGGCAAGCACTTATCTATACGATTGGTCAGACGGAAACACAACCGATACCCTATCAGCCCCTGCCGGCAATTATTGCGTGACCGTCATCGATAATAACGGCTGCCAAGAACAAATCTGCACTAGTATATCAGCCCCTCAGGCCGTTCAAGTGGCTGTAATCGATTTGGGTAATGGCACAGCGATGGTCAATGCTAGCGGTGGCAGTATTGGTACATCCTATCAATACATATGGTCGAATGGGCAAACGGATAGTTTGGCAACAGGGCTTGTATCTGGTTCAAACTGCGTAACAGTAAGCGATGACAACGGTTGTTCAGACAGCAGCTGCTTGAATATTATTAGTAGATTAAATGCTATAAAGCAATATGAGGACAACCTAAATCTGTTCCCTAACCCTACTAGTAATCGCGCTTTTTTACAATTAAACTTAGCAGCTTCCAACAACTTACATGTTCAAATATTTGATGCCCTCGGACAAAAGATCTATTCGAACTACTATGCTGCTGTCAGCAATGAACGCATAGAATTGCCTACAAAAAACTATCCTGCCGGTGTTTATTGGATTCGGTGTAGGATTGGAACCAATCTTTATTCCAAACAATTAATTATACAGCGATAAATAATTTTAAGGCTGTATTGCTTGCATCCAAAATTGGTAGCTATAAACGCGTTCATTTAAGCGGTAGGGCTTATGAGGTTTGGTCCACCAAGAATCATCTCCGCCCAAGCCCTGTTGTTTCAGATCGATATTGAGGGCTGTTATTGGTCGTGCTTTCAAATCACTATAATGCTGATTTTGGGCATTCGCCCATCCTAGTGCCCTTACCGATGCTTGAAAATCTTCGTCTAAATAAGGTAGTGCCGAAAAACAAAAGAATTGTTGCTTGCCTTGAAACAAAAAACCATGCCCATCGGCATCGGTCAATTCTAACCACCGAACATCGGTTTTGTAACCATTTTCTTGAGGCCTTATATAAGGTACATATTGTTTGGCAACGGTACTTTTGTACAATCCTACATGCGCAGCATCTTTTCGGTCTTGGTAGTTTTCGAAAGGGCCTCTACCAAACCATTTAAGAAACCGATACGACGGAGGCAACTGCATCTTTAGCCCAACTCTTGGCAATTCTGACAATCGAACAAATCCTCTTTTTAAGACAGCAGATACTTTTAGGCGCGCATCCTTGTAAATAGTATATAAAATGCTGTAACGGCCATTTAATCCTAATTTATAGTTTACCTTAAGTTGAACACTATCCTGATTTTGATGAATAATCCGTACAGAACTTGCTTTTTCTTTCTGGCTTGCACGTTTCCAATTCCCTCCTCTCAACAATAGGAAATTACCATAATCGTTGTCGGTCATTCCGCGCCAAAAATTAGGGGCAAAGCCTTTTTTGATCAACTCCTTGGAGGATTGTTTCCACGAAAAGAGTTCTCCCGATTGTTGGTTAAAACGTATCAAAGACTTCCCTACCTGTATCGACAGGGTATCAGCAGCGATTGTGGCCGAAAGGCGTCTCTTCAAGTTCTTCGCTTTATAACACGCAAAACCTTCATTCAATTTAAATTGAGCCTTGGCCATCAGATGGCCTATCTTAGAGACCGCCGAAAGGCGTTTGCCTTTAATTTGCAGGTCTAAATAGACTTCTTCTGCCTGATTCAAATCAGGTAGTTGCCACAGAATTTGCAGCACTTGACAGTCTCCTGCTTTAATTGTACTTAAATCCTCAACAACTCCCGAGTGAAACAAACGGCCGTTGACAGTCAGGCTCCAGAGCAGTTCAAAATTGGACAAATCTACAAAACTAAATTTATTGCAGACAGATATAAGGCCTTTGTGAATATCTACGGTGTCAAACCCAACGTATTGATAGGCTTGTTTTACTTCGTACAAACCTGGATGTGGGCTACGGTCGGGAAACAGCAGTCCGTTAAGACAAAAATTACCGGCCGAAGGCACCGAAAAGGGCCCAAAATCACCTCCGTAAGCCCAAAATTCGTTCCCCGAGCTGTCTTTCTTCAACAAACCTTGATCGACCCAATCCCAAATAAAACCTCCTTGCAAGGCATCGTATTTTTCTATCATTCGCCACCAATCGCCAAAGGCACCCGTACTGTTACCCATGGCATGTGCATATTCACACATAATCAAGGGTTTTGTGGGTTTCGACTGTGCATATTTTTCTACTTTTTCGATATTAGGATACATCGGAGCATAAATATCTGAGTTCCGCCATTTTAAATGTGCCTGTTCGTACTGCACCGGCCGGCTATTGTCGCGTTTTTTGAGCCAATCATAGGCATGCAAAAAATTAACTCCATTGCCTGCTTCGTTGCCCAAAGACCATATAACCACCGATGGATGATTTTTGTCACGTTCTACCATGCGCCATACCCTTTGCCAATGCGCTTCTTTCCAACGAGGATTTTTGGCAGGAGAAGCCCAGCCGTAACCCATACCGTGCGATTCAATATTTGCCTCGTCCACAACATAAAAACCCATCGAATCGCACAATTCATAAAAGCGTTCTTGTTGTGGATAATGACAAGTACGAATGGCATTGATATTAAATTGCTTCATCCGTTCCAAATCTTTGCGCAATAAGGCTTCGGATACAACATGACCGCTTCGTTCGTCGTGTTCATGCAGATTTACCCCTTTCAGATAAACCGCCTTTCCATTAATCTTAAATTGGCCCTTTTTGATTTCAGAACTTCGAAAGCCAACCTTACAAGAACTCGATTGCAAAATAATTCTATTATCATCTACTAGTGTAAGCAGTAGTTGATACAAGTGAGGCTGTTCTGCCGACCAATGTTCGACCTTTAATTCATTTTTTTGAAAGCTAAGCGTTTGATTTTTTACTATTTTGCAAGATTTTTCTTCTTTGTAAAGTACCCTGCCATTTTGATCCGTTAAGGCTACCCTCAGGTAACTTTTTTCAGTAGCTTTTATTTGAACATCTAGTTCAAAAATACCCTTTAGATAATTAGTGTCTAGCTTGCCATGAACTTCAAAATCGATAATTTGTGTTGATTCTTGTGCATAAAGATAGACAGATCGCTCGATACCACTCAATCGCCAAAAGTCTTGACATTGCAAGTAGGAAGCATCCGACCATCTAAAAACTTCGAGTGCTATTAAATTGTCTCCATTGTGTACATAATCTGTAATATCAAATTCAGCGGGAGTTTTAGAACCTTGCGAATAGCCTACTTTTTGGCCGTTCACCCAAAGATAAAAGGCTGAGTTTACGGCACCAAAATGTATCATAACTTGCTTTTTTGACCATTCAATTGGTAGTTTAAATGTTTTGCGGTAGTAGCCTATTTCGTTGCTACGATTTGGAATGTGCGGTGGGTTTTTTCGTTGAAAAGCATAGGACTGATTGACATAAATAGGATAACTATACCCTTGAAGTTCCCAATTAGAAGGTACCTTGATTGGCGCCCAGTTTTCTTCTTCGACCTTAATTTTATAAAATGAATTCACTCGTTGACGGATGCCTTTTTTCCAACAAAAATCCCAGAGACCATCTAAACACAAATAATTTTTTGAAGTACCCTTATCGTTCAATAAAGCTTTGGTATTGTTTTCAAATGGGAAAAAAGAAGCTTTAGGGTCATTTTTGTGAACAGCTACAACTGCAGGATTCTCCCAGTCTGCTTGTGCCTTAACCGCAGCGATTGATAATAGGAATACTAAAATTAAAAAAAGATGTTTCATCATAATACAAGTTTTGAAACAGCAAATTAATTCTTTCTAGCATGAAGGCATAAAAAAAAGAGGTTAAATAATTTGGATAATTATTTAACCTCTGCTCGATTTTTCATTTTCGCCCGAATCCGAAGATTGACTAGAAAAACTCGACTTAGTTCTTCTCAAACAGAAGACCTTGGGAATTTGGTATAAACAAATCTGAAGTAAATTCTATTAAATGGGTTTAAGGTTTAGGCGTATTTACTTCAAGGGACGTTCAAGGCTTATGATACTAAAGTAGCTGCTTTAAATTAGAGAATCATTGACATTTGTCAATAAAACGATAAAATTTTATTTTTTTTGTTGATGGCAGCCTACATTTTGGTTTATTAACACATAAAACGTTAATAAATCAATCTAAATCAGGTAATGATAAAGTTAAAAAGTAAAAACACGTTGCTTAAATGTCATATTTAAAATCTTGTGCTGATTATCTTAATAATATTCGTAATTTATATAATTAAACAGGTATCAAACGACCCTTTCACTACCGTAATAGACTTTCAGAGTATTCATATAAAACGATTAAAAAGTCATATTATTTCGTATGTATCAAAAAAAAACATCTTTTTGTATATTATACTATAAGTAATTATTATATTGGAAACATCACTTAGTTAAAACAGATGTTATGAACAAGTTAATTTTATCTATTTTATTATTCCTTGGCTACTGCTTTTGCTTGAATGCCCAAAAATTGACAGTTCAGGGAACTATCACCGACGAATCCAATGAACCTCTTTTTGGAGTTCGCGTCTCGGTAAAAGGTAGCACTAATGCTGTATCCTCCGATCTAGAAGGAAAATATAGTATCGAATTAGTAGCCGACTCTGCAACTCGCATCGCTTTTTTTTACATTGGCTACCAAAGCCAAGAGGTTTTGCTGCTAAGCAGGCAAACTGTTGATGTTAAATTAATGCCTATCAGCGAAACACTCGATGAATTGGTGGTAGTGGGTTATAGCAAATCAAGTGTTAAAGAACTCACCGGAGCTACAGCACAAGTACGCGGAGAAGTCCTCGAAAAAATGAATGTCGCTCGGGTAGACCAAGCCTTGCAAGGGAAAGTGGCAGGGGTAACTATTAACACCAACTCCGGTTCTCCGGGTGGTGGTTCAAGCATCCGAATTCGAGGTTTGTCAACCTTTGGCGACAATGACCCACTAATTTTGGTAGACGGTGTCGTATACGACTCTGAAGGATTAAATGCACTAAATCCCTCCGACATCAAGTCTATTAACGTCCTTAAAGATGCCACAGCCGGAATTTACGGTGTCCGAGCCGCTAACGGTGTTATCTTAATTGAAACCAAAAGCGGAAGCTATGATTCAAAGCCAAGTGTAGAATTTAGCGCCTACTACGGCGTACAACAAACCGCTAAAAAACTTGATTTGCTGAATGCAACTGAATATGCCACCATCAAAAATCAAATGTTTGCTTTTGGAGGTCAAGCCATCCCTTTCAACAACACGGCACTTGGCGTAGGCACCAATTGGCAGGATAGTGTTTTCCAGGATGCACCTATTCAAAACTACAACCTTTCGATGAGTGGTGGCACCGAACAAACTAAATATTCACTAGGCGTATCCTATTTTAATCAGGACGGCATTGTCGGTGGTTCAAAATCACATTTTGAACGTTTTAACGCTCGGGTCAACTTCAGTACCAAATTAGCCAAAAAACTAACCCTCAATTCAGTTTTGTTGTATACCCATGAAAACCGTAATGGATTGGCCGAGAATGGTCTTGGTTCGGTTTTGTACAATACCATCAATGCTTTTCCTAACGACCCTGTTCGCCTTCCTAACGGTCAATTCAGCTACTTAGAAGAAGTATCCGATATCATCAACCCCGTTGCACAAATACAAAATGCTTACAACGATACTTGGGTTAATAAATTTGTCGGTAAAGAAGAAATTGTTTGGGATATTTCGAAAATGTTTAAATTGACCAATCGTTTTAATTACAACTTTGCCTTGGTTGACAACAAATCCTTTTTCCCTTTAGTTTGGTATGGTCCCGGCAAATTTGCCAATTCAGCAGCGAATGCCGATTTAGACCCTGTAATGGTTGAGATTGCCGATTCGGTTTTTATCGAAAAGGGGGCTGCTGTATCTGAGGGACGTTCCACCTACGTTGACTTGTCTTATGAAGCCTTTTTAAGTTTTGAAAATACCTTCAAGAAAAAACATAAGGTCAAGGCACTCGCTGGATTTTCTTTGTTTCACAGAAAAGGAGAAAATGTAAGCGGATACGCCACTAACATACCCAACAACTCGCTTAATTTTGCCGATATCTCGGCGAGTACAGCACCGGGCGGATACCTCAATAATACGAGTTCTTTTGAGTTTACCGAACGATTACTTTCTGGTTTTCTCAAGGCCGAATATGCCTACAATTACAAATACATCGTTTCTGCCTTGTTGCGGATGGACGGTTCTAGTAAGTTTGGAAAAAACAAACGCTACGGCTTCTTCCCCGCTGTATCTGCCGCATGGTTGTTGTCTGAAGAAGATTTCTTCAAAGTCAAATGTATGGATTATTTCAAACTTCGACTCAGTTATGGTGTATCTGGAAATGATCAAATTGCCAACTTTGCCTACCGTGGATTGTTAAATGGAGAAGGAACCTATACCTTTGATGATGTTATCATAAGCGGTGTTGCC
>CAJQQM010000113.1 GCA_905480485.1 uncultured Aureispira sp. | reverse complement strand
CTAACCGAAACAGAGACAGCAGCGTTTGCTGAAGCATTTAGAAAAGCCTCATCAGCCTTAGAAGCGAAGGGGTTTTACCATCCTGAGGAACAGCAGGTTTTAAGCCCAAGTAATCATCAGGCAGCACTTGCTCAAGATTCCAAAACAATTAAAAAAACCTTAGCTACAGCGTCCTCAAGTGCTCATATTACTTCAGACAAACTGTCAGAAACCAAAGCAGCTGTGGTTAGCAACACAAAAAAAAGCTCTGTCAAAACATCAAAAAAAAAAGTTGACGTAGTACAATTAGAAGCTGCCATACTTAAAGAAATTGATCAGGGAATTATTGCTGCTAATCCACACCAAAAAGACGATTTAAAAAGAATAGATGGTATTGGGAATTTTGTAGAACAACAACTCAATCAATATGGAATTTATCAATTCAAGCAAATTAGTCAATTCACCCCTGAAATAATGCACAAACTCGGCCTCTTACTAGGCTTTTCGGAAGAAACAATACGGCGCGACAAATGGGTGGAACAAGCGGGAATTCTTGCTAATTAATTGACTCAACAGCCCATGATTCATTGCTATTCTTTAATCGTATTTATACTGACTTGTCAATTCCTAAGTGCTCAATCTATTGAAAAATTGTCTAGTGAACAACTAAAACAAGATTTTCAGTTTTTGATACAATCGATACAGCAACACAACCCTACCTTAGGTCAATATAATTCTTTGGGGCCAATCAAACAATCTTGGGATAGTCTCGCTTCACAAATCAAGGCACCACTAAGCGCGCTTCAATACCATCAAATATTGGCCCGTGCTGTGGCTTTGATCAATGAAGGGCACTTAATTCTTGGTGACAAAGAAGCTCCTTTTTTTTCTGGTTTTTTTAACGAAGAATTCAAGATTTTGCCCCTTGAAGTACGATGGATTAATCAACGGTTATTTGTCTGGCGCAACTATAGCCCTGACAGTAGCCTCTCAAAAGGTGCTGAAATTTTAACCATCAACGATAAAAGCCCTTCCGATATACAATCACTCGTATTCCCTTACATCAGTGCTGATGGGCACATTCAAACCTACAAAGATCATATTTTTGCAAAAGAATTTGCTGCTAACTATTTTTGGTTTGTTGAACAAGCTTCCAATTTTAGGATAAAGTACCGTACCGCTTATTCAGAGAAGGTACAAAAACAAACCCTTGCAGCTATCTCAAGACCACAGATGTCAAAATGGTCGATTAAAAAAGGGTTTCAAAAAGAAACTGCCCTAGGTATAAATCAAATTTATAGTTGGTACCAAAACGAGGCTATAGCTGTCTTGAGATTGCGTGATTTTGACGCGGCGAATTGTTCGAAATATCAAATTGAGGCCAATGGTCTTTATGAAAAAATTTTTAAACGCCTTCGCGAAAATAAGGTGCAGCATCTTATCATTGATTTGAGAGATAACAAAGGTGGTTTAAAAGAATTTGCAGATGAACTAATGGCCTACACCCTACTCAAAAACAAAAAAGGCTGCTACCGAACCTTATCGAATGCAGACGGGCAGGTTCTCCATTCATTTTTCCCTAAACGAAACCGATGGTACTTTAAGGGATCAATTTATGTGTTGGTGAATGGTGCTACATTTTCGACAGCTGCCCTAATGGCACAATATCTAAAAGCTTACTCAAATGCAATAATTATAGGTGAAGAAACCGGATCTCGTTACGAAGGTTTTGCCGCGGGGACCTATCACTATTGTCGCCTACCTCATTCAACTATTTTGGTAGGCATTCCTAATAAATGGGTACAAAACCAATTAGTTTCTTCTCCAAAACAAAAGAATCGAGGCTTGATACCGGATTATCCTATTCAATTAAGTATAGAGGCACTTCTGCGCAAAAAAGATCTGGCACTAGAAAAAGCCTATGACTTAATATCCAATCCATAATTATGCAGACTACAAATAGTGTTTTTATGATACGACCGGCCGCCTTTGGTTTTAATCATCAAACGGCTAGTAGTAATTTTTTTCAAAAAAAAGGATCGAATGACCGTCCAAATTTTGGCCAGATTATCCTTCAAGAATTTAATAATTTTGCCGCTAAGCTTGAGGATTTAGGTGTAGCGATTATTGTCTTTGACGACTTGGCTAGTCCGGCAAAACCCGATGCTGTTTTCCCTAACAATTGGATTAGTTTGCGCGGAGACACAATGATATTGTACCCTATGTTGTCGCCTAATCGACGCTTGGAACGTCGCAAAGACATCATAAAAAAATTACAGGGTGATTGTTCGATACGTCAATGCATCGACCTTAGTTATTTTGAGTCAGAAAATAAATTTCTAGAGGGTACAGGGTCCATCGTATTTGATTATCAAAACCGAAAGGCTTATGCTTGTCTTTCGAATCGAACGCACCCTAAAGTACTGACACAGTTGTGTAAATTATTGGACTATAAACCGATTTTTTTTAGGGCTCAAGACCATCAAAAAAGAGCCATATATCATACCAATGTAATGATGAACATAGGTCCTGATTTTGTTGTTTTTTGTTCTGAAAGTCTCCGAGACAAACAAGAGAGAATTAATTTGCATCAACAGTTTGAACAAGACAGACATACCCTGATTGATATTAGTTTAGAACAAGTGCAGCACTTTGCTGGCAATATGCTTTGTGTCCATGTGCAATCCACTCCCTATTTAATCCTATCCGAAACGGCTTATAATATCCTAAAACCTACTCAGGTTCATCAACTCGAACAACATGCATCCCTTGTACCGATTGCTATTCCGAATATAGAACGCATCGGGGGTGGTTCGGTGCGCTGTATGCTAACTGAAATTTTTAGACAGAATAGCTTTTGAGCCCGTAAAATTGTTTAATTTCACCACATTAATGTATTAAATTAGATACAACATGCCCTCCTTATCAGAACAATTTGGCGCTATCGATATTTATCTTTTTGACCAACTTTTAAAAGGGACAATTCAGCCACATCATCAGCTACTTGATGCAGGTTGTGGTCAAGGCCGTAACGCAGCCTATTTTATCAATAACAATTATAACATATCGGGTATTGACAGCAATGCAGCATCAATAGAAACCTTGCAACAAACACTGCTATCTGCTACATCTCCAATAAAGCATCAATTCCTTGTTGGTTCCCTCGAAAACATGCCTTTTACTGACCATCAATTTGATTGGGTTTTTTGCAATGCAGTATTGCACTTTGCTCAAAACCAAGCGCATTTTGAGGCCATGCTGTGGGGTTTATGGAGGGTCTTAAAACCAGGAGGACGATTATTTATCCGATTGGCTTCATCTATAGGAATATCACCAAGCATCAAAGCCATAAAAGATGGACGTTATTGGTTGCCCGATGGAAGCGTACGATTTTTGGTTAATTATCCTATGCTTGGCTATTATTCTAACTTGTTAGAAGCGCATTTGTTCGAACCGATCAAAACTGTCAATGTGCAGCAACTTCGTTGTATGACTACTTGGTGTCTTCAAAAAAATATTGAAATAAGTGAGTCCTATTCGTCTTGCCAATGAAAAAAATCTTTTGTGGGCTGATAAATAAAGCGATAATCAATAGGAATACGTTTGAAAAGTGTGTCTTTTTTATGCCGTTTTAAACTAAAACTAGTTCGATAGCCTGTCAATTGAATATCACACTTGCCATCGGCATTCAAATCGGACATACGAACATTTAGGACCTTATTTTCGAATAGCCCATTTTGTGGATTAGCATCATAACTCAAAGGGCTGTTGTTCATGATTACGTTGAATAAATCGACAAATTTACCCTCTTGATATTTATAAAAATGATGGTAGCCCATCCCCTTACAATCTACCTGAACTGTCATATAAAGCGATATAGAATCGCTGTCATAAGGAATGAATCGAGCAATTTCTGCCTTGTTTTTATAAATCAATCGTCCCTCATGACTAAATATAAATTGAACACGGTTTGTGGGATAAAGACAGGTACTATCTGGATTTTCTTGATAACATTGAACTAAAAATACAGGCTTGTTCCCTCCGTAAAGTATAGAGGAACTTACATTTTCAATTTCAAATGGAGTCTTGATATTGTAATAGGCAGCCAATTTTTGTTTAAAAAAAGTAGGCTTACCCTGGTAGGTTTTATCTAATATATAGGGAAATACCATTTGGTACAAAGCGGTTTGTTCGGTGGTCTTGTCATCAAATATATTGTATTGCTGCTGCTGCTGCTGCTGTTCCGAGATAACCGTATCATAAAACAAATTTTCGGCATCTGACTCCGTTGTGCTATGCGTACAAGAAAATAGAATAAAAGTACAGATGAATAAGCAGCATGTTTTCATTTTCTAAACCGATTAATTGACAGGATTCAAACGATAATTTTTGAATTGAAGAAAATGCAAAAATTTATTTTCATAATTCCTAAAAATCGCCCTAGAGGATGGGTTTGCAGCGTCGATAGCAGGCAATTGAATATAATCGGCTTCGAACTGGAATTTAGTGTGTTTGTAGTTAGTCTTTTGCTTCCATAAATGCGCTTGAAAATTGCTGCCGTATTGATGCATCATTCTTCCAAAAAACAACATCACATCAAATCCAATTATTCCAAACTGCCTAGTACCGATACCATAAACAGCTTTATAATCAGACTTAAAGTGCTGTACTGCTTCATCGTCTAAATCGATATAAAATGGACTGCTGAAGTGTAAATTCATGGACTCGAAGTATTCAAAATTAATTCTGCTGTAGTAGCGCCACCTATCCATACCAATAAGGGCAATCTGATAGCCTTTTTCAGGTTCTACTTTGTCGACTAATTTTTGAATTTCTCGAAGTGCATTATATACAAAACCTTCATTTTGATAAGAAGGAATTAGAATAATATTCAATTTACTTTTATCTAGTTTAGGTTGTAGAGTTTCAATGTCAATTGTCGGATTGTTCAAAATCAGTTGACTCATCCGTACATCTTGATCATTATTGTGGGCAGCATAGCTTTGTTGCAGTTGTTCGATGCGCAGACTATCTTGTTGCATCCCTAAAACGAAAAAGTTTTTGTCAAGTGGATTTTTAATGTGGTCTTTGTTGCGTTCTAAGCGATACATTTGCTGAATGATCAAATCGCTATGTACTTTAAATGTTGGGTTTACTTGAATAAAATAAGGATTGTCAAAGGCTAAATCTTCCCGTGTATTAAACGGAGAAATCATCGCTTTCCCATTATTTTTGGCATAATCAGCGACCAATTTAGTGAGTGAGGAATTTAGAGGTCCCACAATCAAATCGGCTTCTTGAAACGCCCGTTTATTGAAAACATCCTTAATGGTATTGGAATCGCGTTGCGAATCAAAAACATTAACAAATAAACTAACGCCCTCTGCTTTTAGACTATCTAGTGCCATTAAGACGCCTTCATAAAACTCTACCGCCTTGATAGACCTCGAAGGTATTTCAGCAGTAGGTGCAGGCTGAAAACCTTTACTCATAAAAGGTAATAAAATGGCAACACGGTAGGCTAATTTTTTCTGAATACTTGTGTCGATCAAGGTAGCAGTATAAAGTGCTGCAGGGTTGACATCAATTATTCCTATCGTATCTGCTTTAACTGTATTGCCTATTTTTTCAAAACATACAATTATTTTTCGTTCAGAACTTTGTTCTAGGGTATCGCACCAACTAAGCGTATCGGATACCGCCGAATTGCTAGAGCTTGTATTGTTGATTTTTGAACTATCTTTAGGGTTATTAGTATCTGTTTTAGAGGCTACTATATTATTTAAAGTACCGCTTGTATTTAGGGAGGGTCGACAGGCTGATGCAAATAGAATAAGGAATAGGAGGCCTGTTGTGCATTTGAGAAGCATAGCGTTGTTGATCGTTTTCATTGTTAAATGCTCTATAAGGTACTAAAACAGATGAAGGCATGTATGGAAATAAAATAAGGACAATTGAAGCTACAAATGTACATAAAAATGTCTTAGTCTAATGCTTAAACGGGCCAAAATAGCTTCATAAATGATTAAACGGGGATTATTTTGATTATTTGAGTACCTATAGCTTGGATTATTCTGCCTAAGCATGCAAGACAACTAAGGGCAGCTTGGCTAAAAAAATAGATGAATTTTATTTATAATTCCTTAAGTCTTTCCTTACCTTTAGGAACATATCAAAACAGTAGATGCTATGCGTGTTCCTACATCTACCTTTTACTACATTAACCGATCCTACATTTTTTTATTGTGCAAGAATTCATCAACCACCTGCAAAGTCACTGGCTAATTTATTTAATACTCCCACTTATTTCTGCTTTTATTGGGTGGGGAACTAATGTATTGGCCCTAAAAATGACTTTTTATCCTATAGAATTCATTGGATTTCAGTTCAAAGGGTTTAAAGCTGTAGGTTGGAAAGGCCTACCTCCTATTGGTTGGCAAGGGATTATTCCGTCCAAAGCAACGACAATGGCCTCTAAAGCTACCGACATGATTACAAGTAAATTGATTGATGTAGAAGATCAATTTGCTCGAATCAATCCAGCGATTGTCGCCAAAGAAATGGAATCGAGTATCCTTAGGTTGGCAAGAGAAGTTACCAACGATGTTATGAAAGAACACGTACCTTTGTGGAAGGTCTTGTCCAAAAAACAAAAAGAAAAAATATATAGCCGTGCCGCAGAAGAGATACCGGGGGTTATAGAAGAAATCATGGAGGAAGTTAAGGTTAATATCACCGAAGTTTTTGACCTAAAAGCCATGGCCGTTGCCCATCTTGAAAACAACAAAGAATTGCTCAATCGTATTTTTCTTGAGGTGGGCGACAAAGAATTTTCGTTTATTGAGAAATCAGGTTTTTATTTTGGTTTTATATTTGGTTTGATTCAAGCCTATGTTTTTATTGCTTTTGAGGCCCACTGGACCTTGCCTATAGGAGGGCTATTAGTTGGCTATCTTACCAATGTACTGGCCCTTAGGATGATTTTTTCTCCGACCCATCCAATTAATTTTTTTGGTTGGAAAATTCAAGGTCTTTTTATCAAAAGACAGGTAGAGGTGTCGAGTGGTTATGCCAAATTAATCTCCGATAATATTATGACCATGGATAATGTATTCACGGAGATGTTTAATGGTGAAGGAGCAGACAAATTAATTAAGATAATTACTAAGCATTCCCAAGACGGGATTGATAAAGCCGCAGGGTTTAACAGTTCTATTATAAAATTTACATCGGGTACAGACACCTACGATCAAATAAGAACCGTAGCCGTCAATCGCTTTATTGAGGCCGCCCCTGAACAAATACAAATTGTGTTTGGCTATGCTAAGCAAGCCTTAGATATTGAAGAAACTATGGTGAGCCGCATGACAAGTCTTCCTCCTGATGAATTTGTCAATTTTTTGCGACCTGTATTCCAAGAAGATGAGTGGAAACTCGTGCTCACAGGTGCTTTGCTTGGTATGGTGGCTGGCTTTTTACAATTATTAACGGCTATTTAAGCTATTGCATCGACTTTAAGGGCAATTCAAGTAATTGATGTTTGACAAACATCAGGGTATTAGAATGCACCCTAAGAGCCTAAATACTAGCTTAATTTACTATGCTTAGAGATGCTACCTAATTTTTGAAAATTTTAACGGATTCGCTTTGTCCCATATCCGATTTCAGGATGATAGTCTTAAAACCCTCTTCTCGCTCAACTAATAAAGCGGCTGTATTCGGTGGTATATCCCCAAGGTTGTGAGCAAACATCGTTACAATATTTTCACCTTTTGACAATGGAATTTTAATTAATTTGGGAATGGAGGTCAGTTTGTATTCTTTCAAGATCAATTGTCCATTCAAATCAAGCGATACAATATCACCGTCCACTCGATTAGAATCCCATATCTTGATGACAAGCGAATCTTTGGTCGATATTCTAAGGGTTTCTTTGGTGACTAATTTTCGACTTTCTGTTGGTAATGTCTCTATCGTTTCTTGTGAGCTTGTTTTTGGTTCAGGCTTTTGGGTCTCGACGAGCATTGTCACCACCGTATCAATAGGCTCTAAACGAGATAACTCTGCTAATTCTAAACTATCTTCTGCCGATAAGACTAGCTGCTGAGGCTCGACGAAACCTGGCTTTTTACGGCGCACACGAATATGGGCAGCAGCACAGGTTTTAGATTGATCGTTCCAGCCTCTCCAAGCTCCCTCTAAATATTCATAACCTTCATCTTCTGAATAATTTAGAGTGGCTGAACTATGACAAAAACTAGTATTCAATGTATTTTGAGTTTCAAAATCTTTGAGGGTAGTCGTATATTTTGCTTGCTTGTTTTTGAAGGTTGCGCGTAAATCAAACCGGGCGTAATGAGCCTCATTGACGGTCTCATGTATCAAATACGACCCCCCATAGTAACTTTTCTTGTCGTTGTATTGAAAGCTCAATTGAAGCTTGTGTGTTTTTTTCCCTTTTTTCCAAAATCCTTTGTCCCAGTACACCTTATATCCCTTTATTTTGGCAGCTGCCTCAGACTGATCTAAATAACCCGTCCAAACACCTGTCAAATCTTGAGCATAAGCGTTAAAGGTAAAGCATAGCATCAAACCTATTATCAGACTTAAATAACGCATCATTATATTATTAAAGAATCTAAACAATTTAAAACATTAACCCAAAGTTATATTTTACATAAGCAAGCAATATACCATAATCAAAATACATACAGGAATAATTGGTTAAATATCTAGATTTGAACTTACAAGATATTGTAGAGGGCCGCTACAATTTCTGTCAAGAGCCCTTAAGTAACTACCTATTGGTTCGTTGACTAAAATGTATAGTCTCCATAAATCTATAAAGGCTGGTAATCAAATTTATAGATTTTAGCTTTCTTTTTCAAGCCTTCTGATGCTATAAATAAATCGCCATTTGTGCTAAAAGTTAAGCCCTCAGGCTGTTCAAACTTTTTCCTGGATAAACGTTTTACATGCACTATTTCGTTTTGACGATTAAGTACTATCAAACTATTACTCATGGCTGAAAGCACATAAAAATGTTTGGAAATTGGATGTACAGCTATGGCTGAAGGCTGAATAATTATCTCTTTTTTAGCCTTTTTCATTTCCTTTTTGTAGGGTTTGTAAGAAGGAAATTTTTGGTAGTTGGCTTTAATGAATTTTTTAAAGTTTTTGCGGCTTATCGAGCAGACGGGCAAGCTATCAAAACTTGATGTTGCACAATTGTAAGCATATACTGACCTTTTCTTGTGATTGACAGCCTCTATTTGAGAGGAAGCCTTGCAGGCAATTAACAAACGATGCGCAAAAGGGTCGTAGCACAAACCTTCCGTATCATTTTTAACGGTTAAGGGCGTTTTAATTTTATCTACCTTAATCAATGCTTCGTCCAACCAATGATCAATTCTAAATAGCGTTCCATCGGCGCGAAGTGCGTAAAAGGTAGTATCTACATTGGCTAAGCCTTCGAAATCCCCTTTGCCCGAAAACTTAATTACTTCTTGAGTTGAACCATCTTTCATATCAATCTGATACATGGCCCCTTTTTCGTCTTGTACGGCCATCAACCAACGATCTTCGTAGGCACACAATCCCGAAATCTCTGTTAACTTTTTACTCAGTTTAAATTTGGAATTGGGTTGATCTAGATTGTAGCGAAAACTGCTATCTTTTAATGCTGTTGTAGACAGTAAGGCAGCCGTATTCTTTCCAGCAGGTTCGGTGCTGCAAGCGCTGATCGAACACAGTAATGTTATCGTTACAAAAAGGCAAAATGAAAGTTTCATGAAGGCTTTAAACAGTTTAATACTTGGCATTACTTTTCTTTAAGAGCAGCATCAAAACGCTTGTCAGTGCTAAATTTTTGTGGTTTTTTGGCCGCTATATTTTGATAAAACTCCATAATGATTTGCATATCTTTATCGATATCACCCGTCGGATGTATCACTTTGGCAAAACCACCTTCTTTGCGTTCATAATCGAGGTAACCTAGGCAGATAGGCACCTTTGCTTCCAATGTAATATAATAAAAGCCCGTTTTCCATTGTTCTCTCAA
Organism: uncultured Aureispira sp.; assembly: GCA_905480485.1. GTDB lineage: Bacteria > Bacteroidota > Bacteroidia > Chitinophagales > Saprospiraceae > Aureispira. The sequence goes on along the minus strand of CAJQQM010000113.1, from coordinate 33,087 downwards.
AGAACGCGAACCTTCGGCAGCTATCATCATGCATAATTTATCGTTTTGATCAAATAAATTGGCAATCGCTTTTACGGTACTCTCACGTTTTTCGCCTGACTTTTTGGGACTTCGGTCAATAGCCATACCTCCCAACAAACGAAATAATGGTCCTAGGGGGAAGCCCATCAACTCTTTTTTGATGGCGTATTTGGCTTTAATTCCAATTTGAGACATAATAGCCAAAGCAATAGGGTAATCCCAATTCGAGGTATGTGGTGCACAAATCATTACACATTTTTCAAAAATTTCAGGAGGGCTATTGGTCGCAATTTTCCAACCGCTAATTTTCAAAAAAGCTTTACTAAGAATGTTCATAATTCTATTTTTTATCAAAACCCCATATTTCTACTGATCGTGGGGCATTGTTTTTCTAACTCAGTGAGAAATTCTTTCTTAAATTGATCTAATTGTTCGGGACGTCCTTTTAACGCCTCTAAGGGGTCGTTATCCCCTAGACAGGCGCGATGTTCAGCTACGATTGTTTCGAAAGCTTGTTGATCAATTTTACCGGTGGTAATCTTGTTTTCAGCAGTTGAAAGGGCTTCGGAACAGGCACAAAATTTTTGAGCGTACTTGGCTGCTGAAGGCCCTGAACAAGCCGACAACAAGCAGTTGATAAACAAAAAGAAAGGTATCGTTTTAAACATCAATAAATACTGGATTGATTGAAAAATAATTAACTATAAATAGCTATTTAGGGCAACGGGTCGTGGCCGTGGCTGCCCCAAGGGTTGCAGCGTAAGATACGACGAATTGCCAAATAACTTCCTTTAATAGGCCCATATTTTTGAATGGCTTCAATACTGTACTGAGAACAAGTAGGTGTATATCTACAAGACGCAGGTAGCAAGGGCGAAATCGCTAGCTGATAAAAACGAATGAGCTTAGTGAGAACAAACGTTATAATGGTTCGTGGAATGCGCAGGATGAATAGTAGTGCACTTTTCATTCAAGTTTATTTTTTTTAATGAATCTATCCACAAGGGCTATCCATGCTTTTTCTATCTGTTTAAAATCGTATTCTTCCTTACCTACAAAAATAAGCATAAAATTTCCCTGCAAGCCCTCGTTCACTAAGCCTTCAGTTAATTTACCTTTGTTCAAACGATACGCTTCGCGCATGCGTCGCTTGTATTGATTGCGTTTTACGGCACTTTTAAATGTTTTTTTAGATACGGAAAATGCAATCTTGGGCAAGGAGGTTTCTTTTTGCGGGCTGCATTGCCAAAATATTCTCAAAGGATAAACACCGATACTTTGCCTGTTCTTAAACAGTGCAGCTATCTGCTTTCGACTTTTTAGTCGTTCTTCTTGCCGATAACGCTTATCGATTGGAGTCATCTTTTGATTGATCTTAAATACTTGGATAAAGCATTCGTTTGTAACAACAAAAATTCGTCTAGCCTCTTGTAGAAACTAGACGAAATGTTCTGTAATACAAATCGTATTGTAAGTATTAGCAGTTTATTTTAAACCACGCTTTTCGTCAGAAACAGTTAGTTGCTTGCGACCTTTCTTACGACGGGCAGCTAGAACTCTACGTCCGTTTTTGCTGCTCATGCGCTCGCGAAAACCGTGTTTATTTTTACGTTTGCGGTTGGATGGTTGAAATGTACGTTTCATTATGATTGTTATTTATAAAGTGGTCTATTTTAAAAGCGAGTACAAAGATAGAAATTATAAGAAAGATTCCAAAGACTATTGATTTTTTTTTAGCAAAATATCAAGTTGCTCAAAAATACTAGTCGTTAAACACTTCTATCGTTTTTTCCTTCAATATTAAATCAGTGAATTTACCTTTGAATCGTGTAGCACGGACCATGTGATTGTCTATCCAATGATAATTCCCCCCTCTTGGCTTACCCATCAAAAGACTGTGGTATTTAAATCCGGTTTTCTTGAGCCATGCTTCGGTAACCGTACGATGTTCTTCGGTGCGAGATGTAAAAAAACAAATACGGTGTCCTTCATCGTACCACTTGTTGAGGGTCTCGAGTGCATCGGGATAGGGAGCACACGTTGCCATCCTTTCAGGTTCTTCGTTAGGGATGTCGTCGGTAATCGTACCATCAATATCAATGAGGTAATTTTTAATTTCATCGGGCAAGATAGGGCTTAGCAAATTGCCATCTCCGTCTTTTAATTCTGAAAGTTCCTTATCCATAATAGGTTTGTTTGCGTAGGTTTTTATTGCTTGATTTTATTTGTAAGATGTAAAGATACGGCTATTCATTCACATATCATATCTTTTTTAAAACATTCCAATTGATAGAACGAACATTCAATCGTTTAAAGAGTTATTGGGGCCAATAAAGGCAGGTCGTTTAACTAGATTACTATCTAAGATGGACGGTTCAACAATATTGTTTTGCACTTCAAAACGCCAACCGGCTTGTTCCACCAACAGTTTGATAATTTCAAGGCTTTCAATCCCCTCTGCCCTCGCCTCTTGCAATAAAGGACCATTTAAGGCGGCTTTTTCCAGTTTCTTTTTGGCTACATTTCCAATACTTGTCAATTCTTCTTCACTAAAGCTGTTAAACATTCCTTCCTGTATATCGTAGTACTCTAAATCGTGATCAATCGATAATATTTCAGGTTCAGGTAAATTCTGTACCCTAAGTATTTTTTGATCAGCATCTAATTCAAAAGAGGCTTTTTTTAAATCATAACCAACCGAGACCTTTGCATGAACTCGAATAAGGGCTTTTTTACGTAAAATCGAAATATCAGACCAATAAGAATCATTGTATTGATGAATATTGGAGAAAGTACCTTCAACCGTTATCATCTTGGCTACCTTTTTCACTCTTTCTAGTAGTATTTTTTGATGCGCATCGGGCATCGGGTCAAGTTCAGGCGTTACATCTCCCCAATAATGCGCATACATAAGCGCTCCAAATAGCGTACCTGCCAGAAAAAAACCAAATGCATTAAAAAATCTCATAGGGTAAATTTTGAAGTTTTTTATTACTAAAAATGCAATTATATGATGAAATGTAACGATATTTCTTCAGACTATGTACTCAGCGCGCCCTTAAGATTCAGCCCTAGGCTTAAAATAAAGTTCGACGAGCGTCAATAACTTTCTAAGATGGTTTAAACCGTCTTTTAGAAGACTATTTTAACAAGCAGTATAGCAGTTCATTCGTCTCAACCAATCATTAATCATCTAATTCTTATTTATGTGTAGTCAATTCAAAAATAAAACAGTATTTATTACAGGCGGTAGTCGAGGTATCGGAAAGGCAATAGGGTTAAAACTAGCCGCGGCAGGTGCAAACATTGTTATTGCAGCCAAGACAACTGAACCGCACCCCAAACTTCCCGGGACAATCTATACGGCTGCCGAAGAAATGAAAACTGTAGGGGGAAAAGCCTTGGCCGTAAAGGTAGATATTCGGTCGGAAGAAATGGTGCTCGCTGCGGTTGAGAAAACAGTGGAACAGTTCGGTGGCATTGACATTTTGATCAATAATGCGAGTGCCATCAATTTGTCTCCAACCCAACATTTACCCATGAAACGCTACGACCTTATGCATTCGGTGAATACTAGAGGCACCTACCTTTGTACCAAATCTTGTCTTCCCTACCTCAAAAAATCGAAAAATCCACATATCCTAAACCTATCTCCCCCCCTCAACCTTGACCCAAAATGGTTTGGAGGGCATGTAGCTTACACGATGGCAAAATACGGCATGAGTATGTGTGTACTTGGACATGCAGAAGAATTTAGAGAGGAGGGCATTGCTGTCAATGCCTTGTGGCCACAAACTACCATCGATACTGCTGCGGTACGCAATTTATTAGGTGGAGAGGCCTTGGCACAACAATCAAGAACGCCGCAGATAATCGCCGATGCAGCCTTTTATATACTGCAGCGTGATAGCAAAACATGTACGGGCAACTTTTTTATTGACGAGAAAGTACTCCTTCAAGAAGGCATTCAAAATTTAGATCAATACGCTGTTAATTTAGATAATGATTTAATGCCTGATTTTTTTATCTAAAACTGAAGCACCAAAACAAAGACTTAAGGCATCTATTAGAAAAAGAGTTCTATACCCAATGTCAAACAATTATTTTCTGTTTAAATTGTGCTCCCCAACCACAATAGATAAACTTTTGTATCAGCAGGGTCTTTTTTTTTAAATACAGATACAGCGTCTCATTATCTTTTCCGTCCTTGTTTATCGGTCTACTTACAAAAAATAAGAATAAAATTTATAGTATAATAGACTAGGAAAATTTTGTAATGTCCTATTTATTTACAATTTTTGTGCTTCAAGTTTGATTGACACTGATTTGATTTATCAAAACAACAACCTGGAGAGGTGCCAGAGCGGTCGAACGGGCACGCCTGGAAAGCGTGTGTACCTTTGCGGGTACCGGGGGTTCGAATCCCCCTCTCTCCGCCGCAGATATTTTATCTGTAAGAATACATTGTATTCTATTGCTAATTGGAACTAATTTATTTGTTTAAAACTTTCGCAAACCATCCTTAGAGTTATGAAAAAGGTTTTCGTATTATTCTTTGCACTTTTACTAAGTGTATGTACTTACAACAATGTTATTATCGCACAAGACGATGCTGACAGCAACACTACAGAAATTGTAGACACTCCTGAAACTTCAACTGAAATGACGCCGGAAACAGCGCCTCAGACTGAAGAACTTCCAAAATCTGAAGAAGCTGAAGTAGAACGTTCGGCGCATCAGAAAATCAAAAAGAACTTTATCGATGGTGGATGGCAATTCATGGCAATCGTTTTGGTTTGTTTAATTCTTGGTCTAGCCATTGCTATCGAGCGTATTATTACCTTGAGTTTGGCAACAGTAAACACCAAGAAATTAGTAGCTGATTTAGAATCTGCTATTACAAACGGAGACATCAATGGTGCTCAAAACATTTGCAAAGCTACTCCAGGCCCAGCAGCTGAGGTTTTAGGCGAAGGTCTGAAACGTGTTGATGATGGCATTGACGCTGTAGAAAAAGCAATTGTTTCGAACGGTTCTGTTCAGATGGGACTTCTCGAAAAAGGACTCGTTTGGTTGGCTTTATTTATTGCACTAGCACCGATGTTAGGTTTCATGGGTACTGTATTAGGTATGATTGATGCATTTGATTCGATTCAAAAAGCAGGTGATATTCAACCTTCTATGGTAGCAGGTGGTATTAAAGTAGCCCTTCTAACTACTGTATTTGGATTGATTACAGCCATTATCTTACAGATTTTCTACAACTACATTACTTCTAAAGTAGATAGTTTAGTTAACTCTATGGAAGATGCTACAATTAGCTTGATAGATATCCTTATCGACAATAAGCAAATGGCTGCCGGAAACAATACTGCTGCTGCAGAGTAATTTTTTGATTCAATTTAAATCTTTATAAAATGACTGGAGCATATCAGTTTTTAAAGAAATATGGTGTTGCAATAGGATTTGGTACAGGTACTGTACTCTGTCTTATTATGTATGCTATTATTATAGGAGGTTATCCTGAATTTAATCCTTCTGAAAAGGAATTATACGGAACTTCCATTTTTGACTTTGGCTTGTACACGACTTACATCATGATTTTTGTCGGTATATTATTAATTGCCGTTTTCTCCTTGATGTATGTTGCCAAAAACCCAAAGGATTCTGTTAAAGGAATAGCTGGATTCGGTGTCATTATCGTCTTGTTTGTAATCACTAATTCGATGGGTGATGGTTCCTTGACAACAGAATTGGTTAATTCAGATCCAAGTTTACTTCCTATGGATGTCAAATTTGAGGAAGGAGTAACACAATCGTCAGGAGTAAAATTTGCCGATGGAATGATCAAATTTGGTTACATCATGATGTTGTTAGCCTCTGTAGCTATGGTTATAGCTGCAATACGTGATTTTATTAAACAATCCTAAGCTATAAAAAATGCCTAAGAGAGAACTACCGGAAATAAATGCAGGGTCTATGGCAGATATTGCCTTCCTGCTTTTGATTTTCTTCTTGGTGACAACAACAATTCAGACAGATTCTGGTTTGAGTGTTTTGCTTCCTCCGTATGTTGAGGAACCACCGCCACCTGAAAAGAAAAACAAACGTAATGTATTTTCTGTACAGATAAACGGAAATAACGATTTGCTTGTACGTGGTCAAAAGTGTTTTGATGTACTCACGATAAAAGATAAAGCTATTACCTTTATCACCAATCGTGGTGCTGACCCAAATTCTTCTGATTCACCACAAAAAGCAATTATTTCTATTCTGAATGACAACGGAACGTCTTACGAAACCTATGTGGCTGTTTATAATCAATTGAAAGCAGCTTACAATACTTTGTGGGAAGACGAATCGATGTCAAAATATGGTCGTTCTTACAAAGATCTTAGCAAAGAAGAACGCAAAAACGTTCGTAAGGAATTCCCGATGATTATTTCGGAAGCAGAACCTTCTGATTTATTGAAAAGTTAATAAAACAGATTAAGGTACGCTACAAAACAATTGCAAATACTATTTAATACCAACTTACAATATGTCTAAGTTTAAGAAAAAAGGTAAAAAAGGAGCCCCGGGTATCACAACTGCTTCGTTGCCGGATATTGTCTTTATGTTGCTGTTCTTTTTTATGGTAGTTACCAAAATGAGAGACAGTGAAATGAAGGTCAAAATTCAGGTGCCTGCTGCTACTGAACTTCAAAAACTTGAGAAAAAGTCATTGGTTAGCCATGTTTTTATAGGTTCTCCTATTCCTAAATATGCTGCAGTTATGGGGTCTGCGCCTCGTATTCAACTTAATGACCAATTTGCAGATGCATCTCAAATCCCCTTTTTCATTGCTAATGAAATTGAAAAATTATCGAATCCTAAATTGCGCCGTGCGATGACTTGTGCTATGCGTGTGGACAAAGAGGTAAAAATGGGAATTGTTACTGAAGTCAAAACTGAATTGAGAAAGGTAAACTTCCGGAAAGTAAGTTATTTAGCCTCCGACGCAGGAGAACTTGAATAAGTTTACTCTTTTTAGAAACAATACATAAAAAGCCTTTTCCATGTGAAAAGGCTTTTTTAATTTATAGATATTTTGTTATTTTTGATTATCAAGCATCAGTCTATTATCTCGCTCAATTACGCACTATTTCATGTCTAAGAAAAAGAAGAAAAACAGTAATAAAAAGCCCATAAAGGAATCCTCAAAAACGAAGCAAAGCCCCAAAGCCCTTGCTTCCAAAAAAAAGCCGCCTGTAGATTGGTTTGAAGACAAATTGGGAACGTCGGCTATTTATTTGATGCTTGGTCTTCTCTGTCTAGGTGCCACCGTTGTTTATGGTGGTTTTTGGTTTACAGAACAGGTTTTCCTATTCAAAGATATTGGCAGTGATACGATTAACGGACTGTATCCTATTTATTATTGGAATGCAGACACTTGGGCAACAGAAGGAAGTATCCCGAGTTGGTCCTTTGCAACGGGTTTAGGCCAAAATATTATGGTCATGAATATGGGAGACCCTTTTGTCTGGTTGATGTATTTATCTGGCAAAGAAGCAATCATACACAACTTGGCTTATATAGAGGCCCTTAAAGTAGTTTTGGCTGGCTTGGCGTTTTTTGGCTACCTAAAAACAATGCATCTTAATAACTTAGCCGCTATTTCAGGTGGGTTTATGTATGCATTTTGTGGTTTTATGATGGTCGGAAGTGGCTGGTATTTATTTACAATTGAAGGCTTGTATTTTGCGTTTATGTTGCTGTCCTTCGAACAATTTTTACATCACAAAAGATGGTGGCTATTCCCTATTTCTATTATGCTTATCGCCATGTGGCAGCCGGTTGATGTCTATTTATTTGCACTTTGTATAGCTACTTATGGAACCGTAAGGATACTCGACAAAAATAATGTTGATTTAAAAGATTTGGTGCTGAAACAAAGTCAATTAGCTGTTTTAGGAATATTAGGCCTATTTATGGGGGCATTTTTATTGTTACCCACTATTGAATTGATGCTAAATTCGCCGAGGGTATTGGGCGATTCAACTTTTTTTGATAGCCTTCGTTCCAACTCAATATTTGATTGGGTAGGAACTGATTTGTGGCAAACCACCAAAGCACGCTTGCTGTCGACTAATTTGCTAGTCAATCCTAATGAAGTACATGAACCTATTTTTAAAGGGGCAATGAATTTTTTGGAGGCCCCAGCTATTTATTGCAGCTGTGCCGCTATATTACTCTTTCCACAGGCATTTTTCTTTTTCAAAAAACAACAAAGAATTATGTATGCCCTGTTGTTAGGCCTGTATATCATTCCCTTGTTTTTACCTTTTGTCCGTTATAGTTTTTGGTTGTTTGCCGGTGATTACTATCGCTTTTATTCGATGTTTGTCATTTTTATTTTATTGTTCTTATCGGCCCATAGTATTCATTTCCTTTACGAAAAAAAACAAGTACATTGGATAAGTTTGGCGGCCGCTGCCCTTCTCGCCTTTGGTTTGTTATTTAGTATTGGCGGCAACCCTCAAGTAGTGGTGGTTAATCCATCTAATCAATTTTTTATTGCTATGTTGCTGGCCTTAAATATTGTTTTTATTGCCTTATGGTCGGTTACATCTTTTCAAACAATTGGATACATTGGTTTTTTGGCCATCTTGATAGTTGATGTTTTATCGGTCGCAAGACCGACACTCAATGATAGGCGAATGGCAACCGTTGGTGAATTCACAAGCGATCGCGTAGGTTATAATGATTTTACAATAGATGCCGTTCAATATATCCACTCTATAGATAGTTCTTTTCATCGAATAGAAAAATATGGCTATTACTCTGGTTTGGCGATGCATTCAAGTATCAACGATGCCAAAGTTCAAGGCTATATGGGAACCAAATCTTATCATTCATTTAATCAGTTGAATTATATTCGATTTTTGGGCGCTTTAGATATTATTAATCCTAGCGACGAAAATCAAACACGATGGGCGCCTGGTCTAGGCCCAAGACAATTACTTAACATGTTGGTCAGCAACAAATACATTCTAACCAAAAGTGGCCCTCAACAAGGAGTGGGTGTTGGATATCAATATCTAAAAACCATTGAAGATGTAACAATATGGCAAAATCAAAATTTCCTGCCATTTGGGTTTACTTATGATAAAATGATTGCTAGAAGTAATTTCAATCAACTAAAAAAAGATAATATCACCAAAGATATTGCCCTGATGCGAGCCGTCGTCGTTGAAGACGAACAGCTTTCGGCCATGAATGAATTAACGGTGCTAGATACGCAGTTGATTAAACCAAGGCAATACAGCGAAGCAGCCTTGGCCAATGATGTACAAGAAAGAAAAAAGGAATCCTTCAAATTGAGTTTCTTTAGTAATGCGCATCTAAAAGGGAGTATTAGCTTGTCAAAACCCAAAATGGTCTTTTTCTCGATACCGTATGATGATGGTTGGTCTGCAATTGTGAATGGCAAATCTACAGACATACAAGCAATAAATATTGGGTTTTCAGGATTGATGCTGCCAAAAGGACAACACAATATCGAATTAGTTTATGCAACCCCTTATGCACAAATTGGGCGATGGATTTCTTGTATAACAATACTTATGTTTATTGGGCTTTTACTTATGCAAGACAAAATAATGAGCAAATTTTCGAATAAACCCAAGACAACAATTCAGGAAAGCCAAGAATAAAATAGAAGTAGTATGTATTTTAAATGAAGAAATTGATTATATTTATATAGATAAATTCAATTTTAAAGCAAAGCACCCTTTCTTGGCATATAACACGAGTATATATATGAATCATACACTGCGCACTTTACGATCGGTTAGTCTTTGGATGTACCTGATTTGTTGTTGTATTTCTTGTACAAGTAATCCCTTCAAAAACCCATTCATAGACGAATCGCTTATTCAAGTATACCCCGACACGGTCGTAACGATTAATTCTATTACACCGCAGGTTTGTGATGTTACTATCAAAAGCACGGATAGCACCTATCATATTACCAAATATTGGACAGATGCCAATACCGGAAGAATCCTTTACAAAATGGAAGATAAGCCATTCAAAGACAACCGCTTGCATGGTATTGAATATAAATACAGTCCTCTAGGTGACACGCTACTTGTTGCGCATTTCGATAATGGTATTCGGGTAGACTCTACAATATATAGATGGGACAACGGCAATTCGAAGCACAAGTATTATTATTCAGACAAAATGGATGGCAATGTTATATTCGAAATTCAATATCATGAGAACGGCCTCAAAAAAACAGATATAGTAGCCTATGAAAATGGACAAATAAATGGTGCGGTAGATTATTACGACGACAGTCCTCAAAACAAACGAAGTGAAACTTTTTATTACAGAGAAGGTGAACTAATTGGGATAAAGATATACAACGACTTATACAATGAATTAGACAGAACAACCGCAAGTATGCTAGCGAAATACCGTCAAGATTCGGCTAGATTGGCTGAAGAACTTGCACAGATTACCCTTTCTACCGAGCAATCAAATGAAATTGCCGTTTATTATATAGGAACAGAAAGAGATGCCATGTATGATATCGGTACCGCCGATACCTTTGATATTATGAAAATCGACCCTAAATTTATGTTGCGCTATTACAATCGTTAAAAAGATCAATGCTTTGTTAGCACCCACCTTTTTAATCTAGTATTTATAAAAACGCCATTTAGTTTCGAATTTTTCTTCTAGTTTTTGTTGGGTTAATATGGCCCGTAACATTTCAACCGGCATGGCATTTTCTTTGAGAACGGCATCGTGAAAATCCATGTCTGTCCATTTGCCTTCAACAACTAACTGTTGATGTAGTGCTCTAAATTGAAGCCCTCCTACCATATAGGCAATTTGATACAAAGGTCCGTAGCCACCTGTAAAAGAACGTCGAACTTCTCCTTCGGCATTTGCCCGTTCGTGCCCTACACGATCTACCAAAAAATCGATACATTGCTGTGGTGTCCACTTACCAAGATGATAATTCAGCGAAAAAATGATCCGTGCACAACGGTGCATACGCCAAAACAACATGCCTATCTCATCTTCAGGCCCTTCAGCAAATCCTTTATCCCACAACAACATTTCCCAATACAAAGCCCAACCCTCTGTCCAAAAAGGAGTGTAAAAATTTCTGTAACTTTTGTTGCGTTCGTTCATATAAAACTGTAGATGATGCCCCGCTATTAACTCGTGGTGTATAACGGCCTTGGCAAAATGCGGATTGTTGCCCCGCATTGACATCATTTTGTCTTCGTGATTCATATCTTTGGTCGGATATGAAATCTGCAGCAACTCACCTCCTAAGAAGAAAGGACTAATGAGTTGTCTTTCGGGACTAATCATTGACATCCTCCAAGTTTCTTCTGCCAAAGGAGGAATCGAAATCAGTTCTTTATCTTTGAGAAACTCTACTGAGGTTTTGTACAGTTGAAGCATCATCTGCGGTTGCTGTCCAGGTGGTACAAAAGATTGTTTTACCTGTTCTTGTGCGGCCCTCCAATCTGTACCAAAACCCATTTTTGCACTTGCTATCAGTAACAAAGAATCGCACCATGCAAATTCTTTGTTCGCAATTGCCACTAGTTCATCGGGCCCATAAGGAATCATTTCTTTTTTAAGTTGACGTAATAGTTCTTTTTTTCCTATAGGCCGTCCAATTATCCCACTACCGTCATCGGCATGCATAGAGGCACTATCCACCTGATTTCGAATCAAGCTAGCATATTGACCGAGTAAATCGTCTACTAAGAGATAGGGCTTTTCTACCCACCAAGTAAAGTTAGGATCGTAATTTTCATAAAAGCTGTAGACAGACCTAAGCGCTTTTTGTTGACCTAACAAAATTCTTTTAGCACGTATAGCCTCGTCTCGAACAAAACGAACATCTTCTTGTATTAGTCGTGTAGAAACCTCTTGGATATTATGGGCTACCACAGTTAGCTTTTCGGCAATAAGCTGCCCTTGCATAAGGTGGCCTCGGCGTCTTTTTGCCTCTAACTCATAGATAACATCAGCAGCATCAACCCACTCAACTAAGCTATTATACTGTTGTAACTGAGCCACATATTGATACTGTTTATCGTTGATATATTGCTGGGTCATTGTGTAATCAACTTGCCCGTTCACGGATAATGCATCAAAATCGAACCCTTGTAAACGCTGTTGTTTTTGTTCAAAAAAATCAATAAAACGTTGACTTCGCTGAGGGGCATAAACAACTGTATAAAACCTACTCAAAGAACCAAAATCCGCTTTAAGTTGTATCATAAAATCATACAATTCACTAACAACAGGAGTGGATGTTTGAGCTGAGGTAAGCAAAACATTAAAACTGAGCAGCAACAAAAAAGAGCACTTTTTCATAGTAAATATTTAAATAGTATAGCAATATAATAACCCTGTAGTAATTACTATTTTTAAATAGTAAATTGAATAATTAAATGGTTAATTTTACAAATAATCATGATAATTATAGTGGTTAAATTGTTAATAAAAACATAAAATCAATAAAAAAAATAGCCCCTACTTTGCCAAATCACCTCTCGTTTTAAGGAAATAAAAAATAGATAAAAAACGCCTCTAAGCTATCTTTAGGAAAGATGAAAGCAATATTAAAACGGCTCAACAGTACTAATTTTAGGTTTTTTTTGTCAAAAACAAAATAAATAATACCACATAAAAATAAGAAATGCTATCATTCTTTTCTTATATTTATATCCTAGTTAATTACATACAACACAAACCAACTAATTAAACCATTTTTATTTTTTTATGTTTCTATGATTAGGTTTTGTTGGTTGAATATTCCATCAAATAATTTGTTTAATAGAAAATAATTTCTAACAAAAGTAAACAAAATTTTTCTTTATGACGCTTGACCTAGAATTACTAGAGGCCATTTTCACAAACGAAGGCAACGACTTAAGGTCTATTGCTGAGCAAAATTGTGTGATGTTGGTTTTTCTTCGTCAGTTTGGATGTGCCTTTTGTAGAGAAGCTTTAGACGATGTATCTGATATTAAAACTGAATTAGACCAACGGAAAATAAAGCTTGTATTTGTACATCTTGCTGAAGAAAATTATGGGGATATATACCTAGAAAAATTCGGCTTGAAAGGAGAAGAGCACATTTCTGATCCCGATATGTCTTTGTATGAATATTTTGGTTTGCAAAAAGGTAGTTTTAGAGAGCTTTATGGCCTAAAAATCTGGACTAGATTAGCCAGCCTTAAATTCACGAGTGATGTGAACGCGGCCTATGGTAATGTCAAACAAATGCCAGGTATTTTTCTTATCCAAAAAGGAGAAATTATCAACTCCTTCATTCACAAATCGGCTGCTGAACGCCCCGATTATCTTGCGATTGCAGATTTTGCATACAAGACTTAATTGAATCATCTTTCATGAAACCAAGTACTCAAAAAAAGATAGCTATTGCATTCATTCCAATAGCTACACTTTTAGTTTATGGCCTTTGGCCGCTCGGAAATCCGAAGTATGCAATAAGTTTTGACCAACAAAAAATAGCGTTTAGGAAAGCCTTTATCCAACAACAACAGCCTCGGTTAGATAGTACGCCGATCCCCAATATTATCTTAATTCTTGCCGACGATTTGAGTGTTATGGATGTTTCGGCCTATGGAGGAGAACATGTACTTACCACAAATATTGACAACATTGCAAAAAATGGCGTTCGCTGTACCGAAGGATATATTAGTTCACCTATTTGTGCACCTTCAAGGGCAGGCTTACTCACCGGACGATACCAACAACGCTTTGGTTTCGAAATTAATATACACGAACGATACCCTAAAAACAGATTAGAATATTTTGTATACGCTAATTTGCTGAACACCGGAGACTGGAAAGTAGCACAACACAGCGATTGGGCTATTCCCACCTTTGAAGATATGCACAAGCAGGGTGTGCCACCTACCGAAATACTTTTATCCGAATTGCTCAAAACTAAAGGCTATGCCACTGCTGCTTTTGGCAAATGGCATTTGGGCTATAACACTACCGCCTTGCCTATCAACCGAGGGTTTGATTATCATTATGGCTTTTATGAAGCATTTAGTTTGTATGCCCCCGTTGATAACAAAAAAGTCGTAAATCAGAGATTGGATGACTTTTCTGACCCGCACATTTGGTCAAAAGCAAGGACTGGAAATTGTGCCATTCGAATCAATGACTCTATTGTAAACGAAAATGAATACTTAACGGACAGAATTGCACAAGAAACAAATGCCTGGATAAAACAGCATCAAGACCAAGCCTTTTTTGCTTATGTTCCTTTTTCGGCACCTCATACTCCCTTTCAGGCAACTCAAAAATATTACGATCTTTATAGCCATGTAAACGATCCTAAAAAGCGGGTTTATTACGCGATGATTCATGCCTTAGATGATGCAGTAGGCAGTATTACCAACAACTTAAAAGAATTGGGTCTCGAAGAAAACACCCTTATAATATTTTTGAGTGATAACGGTGGGGCTACCTATACGAAAGCTGCCGATAACAGTCCGTTTAAAGGTGGAAAAATGTCTAATTTTGAAGGAGGAATTCGCGTGCCTTACCTGATGCAATGGAAAGGTCAACTTCCCGAGGGAATGGTTTATAATAAGCCCGTTAGTGCCCTTGACATCCTTGCTACAGTAGCCACAGTGAGTCAAATCAAATTGCCAAAAGACAGAGAATACGATGGAGTAAACCTAATTCCTTTTTGGACTGACAGCACTTTGATTGCTAAACAGCAACCACATGAGTCTTTGTTTTGGCGCTCTGAAACACACAAAGCGGTACGAAAAGGGCCTTGGAAATTGATTCGTGATGACCATTCTGACCAAACGGTTTTATACAATATCCAAGAAGATAAGGCTGAAAAAAAGAACCTAGCACAACTGCATCCCAAAAAGGTACAATCTTTATTAAAAGATTTTGAACGGTGGGAAGAAAAGTTGATTCCCTCTAACTGGCCTCGGGTGATGGATATGGAAATAAAAGACGGTGCTGCTTATTATTATTTTCCATTATAACAGCAACGAACATCCTACTAAGGTACTTAATTTTGTTTGGTACAAAGGCATCGTAATAGCACCCTGAACAATTTCTTAAGGATAGCCTACCATACAAAGGTACAATATCCCTATTTTGATTTTTAAATTTAGCTTGGAAGTTGTCTACTCACAACTCGATGCACCCTATATGAATACCTGCTATTGGATTAGAAGTGCCTGAAATTTTGATTGGCATAAGATTTGATTTATATCTTGTGAAACCTCATTAAACTACATATTATGAAAACTACTTCACTAGCCATAACAATACTATTTTACGCCCTTTCTATCCATGCTCAAGATACATGGGAAGACTATATTTTGGGTAAACCAATGAAGGGGTACATAGACGCAAAAAAAGCGACAGCACAACAATGGGGTTTGAACTATAAGGCAATATTTGCCGGTTGTATCATGTCGGAGAAAACACAAAAAAAACAGGCAGCTATTGAAAAGAGTAATGCATTATATTTTAAAAAAATAGCCCAGAAAAGAGGGGAAGATTGGCAATCAATCTTTCGATTGGACGTAGGCAAAGAGATGAATCGTACGGTTTTTGCCAAGGATACGGCAGTATGGCTAGAAATTGTGCAAGGAAGGCCTAATATAGCTTATTTTGAAGCCAAAGAAACGCTAGCAAAAAAATGGGGAATACATTATAAAGCTGTTTTCTTGGGTTGTGACATTAGTCAATCGCCCGACAAATCCTTACAGACTAAGCTAGAGAAAAGTGCGCAATATTTGAGTCGGCTAAATGCTCGCTTAGGCGATAATTGGCAAGATGTACTGGAAAAAGAAGTACAATCAGCCTTAATCAAATAAAAGACAGGTTTTATTGTGTTTTTCTAAGGTATTAGCCTTAATGTAAGTTAAATCAATGTCCTTATTTTAGGCATATTTTAGGTTTAATTTTTTTTTGTAATCTACAAAAACTTACTCATAAGCAAAAGTCTTGTTGTAATCTACACCACCTCCCTTAATGCTGCTTTAGCCCCATTAAACGGCAAATATTTCACTGGGTTTACCAAACGATTCGATGCACAAAAGATGGCCTTAAAATTAGAAGAAGGAATAGACGGACTAGGAAAAAACTACTTACAGTATCCTTTAATTCTGTCGATTCAAGCAAGGGATGCAGCACGCTTTATTTCGAGCAATTGTTTGAATTCTTTAGCTTTTTTTGCCATCGAAATACTAGTAATATTCAACAGAAGAATGTTTTTTTTGAATTGAATATGCAAGCTTGATGTATTGCAGCTTGCGGCATCCGGAAAGTAGGGGACACCATTTAGAACCCATGTTAAAGCCCGCATGTACGTAGCGAAACGTGGAAACCACCCTCTTTTTAATTCAATATATTGAATATCGCTGTAGGCATAAAAAACCATATGGTTCATGCTTTGTTCAAACATCAATTGAAAGCCATCGGGCTGTAATAAAAACAAAATTCTTGGGCATTCATTTAACAAAAATTGTTTATTCATGTATCAAAAAGATTTATTATGGAATTAATACTACTTAATTAAACGACGACTTTCGTTATTTGGATGTTCTGCTCCCCACAATTAGTCGTTTTCTACAAAAAACAACTCTTTTTTTTTGTTGAGGAGTTTAAAGAGATATTGGAGGTTTTAACCCACAAAAAGTCATTGTCGATTTGCCTTGTTTTTTATTTCTTGGCGCTACGAAGCGCTGTATTATATGCCTGAAAATTCTTCATAATCTTTCGTTAAAAAGCGAGCTTTCAGACAACTAATTTTCTCTCTTCTATAAATTATTGTACTTTTGTGCGCTAATACAACATTAACCAATTGTTTATAGATGCTATTCAGTAAAGATACCTGGCAAGAAATCATCGGGACCATTCGCAAGAACAAATTGCGGACTGGCCTAACCGCCGCTGGCGTATTCTGGGGTATTTTCATGCTTATTTTCATGATGGGTATGGGAGACGGCTTAGAAAAAGGCATCATGAATGAATTTGGGGGTCGTTCGACCAATAGTTTGTATTTGTGGCCTAAGTCGACGAGTATCGTTTATAAAGGTTTACCGGCTGGAAGGTGGGCCCGTTTTACGCTCGACGACATTTATGCGCTTCAAAAACATGCTGACTACATTGACATCTTAGCTCCACGGCACCTAACACACAATGCCTTGGTCAGTTATCAAGACCAATCTAATAATTTTGAAATCCGCGGTGAATGGCCCGGTGTCTTTAAAGTGGAGTCTATGTTGCCTATCGAAGGCAGGGTACTTAATCAATTAGACGAAAAAAGACATCGAAAAGTGGCTGTTATTGGCAAAACCGTACAAGAAGAATTATTTGGTAAGGGCTCGGCGGTAGGCAAAGATATCATTGTGCAGGGCATTTCTTTTCAAATCGTAGGGGTCATCAAATACGAAGGAGAGTCGAGGCGTTTACAGGAAGCAGAAGAGGCTATTTTTGTTCCTTTAAGTACCTCCGTTCAACTTTATGGTGACGGCAAGCATATCTCTTGGTTGGTTTGTACTATTGATGCCGATAAAATGGTCAGTAATGTAGAGGATGATATTATTAACTTTATCAAAATGCGGCATATTATTGCCCCTGAAGATAGTCGTGCTATTGGCTGTTTCAACCTAGAAAAAGAATTTAGGAAACTAACCGGTTTATTTAGTGGGATTCGTATTTTTTTGTGGATTGTGGGCATCGGAACGCTCATGGCAGGCGTGGTGAGCGTTAGTAACGTAATGCTAATTACGGTTAAAGACCGCACGCGTGAAATTGGTGTTCGAAAAGCAATTGGGGCTACTCCATTTTCGATTATCAATATGATATTACTAGAATCTGTTTTCATAACTGCATTGTCGGGATACATAGGATTGATTGTAGGAACCTTTATAATTTCGGTAGTCAATATACTAAGTCAAGGGATGGGCGATGATCAAATGTTTCAAAACCCTGAGGTTAATTTATCGATCAGTGTGACCGCCTTTGTGGTCTTGGTTATATCGGGTCTAATTGCTGGTTTGTTGCCCTCTATGCATGCTGCCAAAATAAACCCCGTAGAAGCGCTACGTTCGGATTAATTAGAAAATTATTTTAATAACAAATTTCATATCTTTGTTTTACAATAGATTAAAAAACCAATAGTTAACACTAGATGAAAAATATATTGTTAGGCGTATTTCTTTCCTTATTTGTACTTTTAACCCTTTGGCTAATCTCCTATTTTTATTCCGATACAGTCAACAATACCGAAGCCTTTGAAACGAGTACTGCCTTCACCACGGATATTATTCGCAAAAGTGTTGCTACAGGCAAAGTAAAACCCCGCCGTGAAATTGTAATTACTTCGCAGGTGTCCGGAATTGTAGACGAGCTTTTTGTTAAAGGAGGCGATCTTATAAAAAAAGGGCAAGCAATTGCCCGCCTTCGACTCGAACCAAGTCCGACAGCCCTTAATAGTGCAAAAGCAAACGTCGAACTATCGAGAATTCGCCTAGCGGAGGCCGAACGACAACTTGTACAACAACAACAATTAAGTGCACAACAATACGACGTTAGGCAAGCACTTACAGAATTTGAAACAGCACAAATACAAGAACAAAAATATCAAAAACTGTTTGAGGATGGTGTAGTTCCTGAACTTGAGTACTTGCAGTTTAAGCGCAGTTTAGACCTTGCTGCCACCCGCCTTGAGAATACCAAAATATCGGCAAAAAGCTCGCTCAAAGAACTTCGATCAAATGTAGACATATTAAGCCAAGAACTAGAAGCTGCGATTAGTAACCGTCAGTTGTTGCAAAAAGGGGTGGCTAGCAAATCCAATCAGATCGCCAATATTGTTCGTTCGACGATCGACGGTATGGTACTTGATGTTACGGTTGAGGTTGGTTCGGCAGTGATTGAGCGCAATAACTTTAATGAGGGTACGGTCATTGCTGAAGTTGCTAATATGGACGATTTGGTTTTTGAAGGAAATATTGACGAGTCGGATGTTGGACAGCTCAAAAAAGGAATGAAACTTGAACTGACGGTCGGAGCAATTGAGAAAACTAAATTTGAAGCTACGCTAGATTTTATTGCTCCAAAAGGCGTTGTCGAATCTGGTAGCGTTAAATTTGAAATTATTGCCAACGTACAACAACAAAAAGATATTTTCCTGAGGGCCGGATACAGCGCAAGTGCTGATATTATTCTGGAACAGAAAAAACAGGTTCTGGCAATAATGGAACGTGATTTATTGTTTGAAGAAGACGGACGTTGCTATGTGGAAGCAGGAACTATTGAAACAGGCTTCAAAAAAGCCTATGTAAAAATAGGACTATCGGATGGTATTCAGATAGAAATCTTGGAAGGAATTGACCTGAAAACTTCTATAAAAGTGCAAGGAAAAACCTTGTAAGCAACCGCTTAAAATTCTAGGACTACGTCTTTGGTTAATTCGGCTTTGTACTCCGTTTGAATGAGCTCCTTAAAGGTGTTGACAACAAATTTGAGAGGTTTTTTCATAGCCCCGCCCGAGGCATTTTTGTGTCCTCCACCATTAAAGTAATTGGCGCATATTTCTTGGACCGAAAAATCACCTTTAGAACGCATCGATAGTTTGACAATTTCACGACGTTCGGTAATCAAAACTGCACAACGAATCTTTTGAATTTTAAGAATAAAGTTCACCACACCTTCTAGGTCACCGCGTTGAATGTTATACTTTTTGTGGTCAGCCTGCGACAGTGCAATTATACCTGTATTGCAATCTTCCATTATCTCGAGGCATTCTGAAATGCAATAAGCCAACAAATTAAAACTTTTGACGGTGTAGGCATTAAAAACCAAATCACTTAATTTATTGTTGTCGATACCATATTCGAGCATCGAAGCTACTATATTAAACAAGCGCGAAGAAGTGGCATAACGAAAGCCACCGGTATCTGTAAGAATACCGACATATAAAGCATTTAGGATGTCTTTGTTAAATAGGGTAGCGTCTCCCATCATTTCTATAAATTCGTAAACCAATTGGCAAGTAGAACTTGCAGTGGTATCCGACAAAACAGCCTGACAAAAATCGTCCGGGTCGAGGTGGTGGTCTATCATTACCTTAAAGGCCGTGCTTTCTTTAAGTACGGAGCGCATCAATTCAGTTCTACTAAGCGAATTGTAATCTAAGGAAAAAATTATTTCAGCCTCTTTAACAATATTCGAAGAAAACAAACGGGTATTTTCGTAGACCAAGACCTGATCGTAATCTTTCATCCAGGACAAAAAATCAGGAATTTCAGTAGGCATAATCACTGTAATCCGATGCCCTAATTGTTTTAGGTAATGATACAAACCAAGCGAAGAACCTAGGGCGTCGCCGTCAGGATTGGCGTGGGCCGTAATGACAATTCGCTTAGGACTGGACAACAATGATTTGAGCGTTTCAAAATTCTGCATTGAAAAGAATTCTTAGGGTTTAGGTAATTAGGATGATTGACTATACATATTTTCGAGCACCTCAAACATGCCCTTAGGGGCAGGTCGACAACCGTCTTTATGCATCATTGAATAAACTTCATCGGCGCGTTTATCCGTATAAACTTTGTCTATCTGAAAAAGTTTGACTTTTCCTTCGATTGCACTAGGCTGTGACAACAAAGCTAAATCTGCGGCAGATGTCAAATCTTTGTTAGGGTCGCTAATCTGAAGTCCGGTCATGGTAATTTTGTCTTCTTGACAATAAAAAACACGAATGGTATCTTTGGTTCTGTGTTGTAGGTATTGAATGGTTGAAAAGACTTTTTCTAAAACAATATCGCTGAAAACATCGACGAGTTCATTTACTTTTGGAGTATTATGCTCCTTTAAACTTATCCAATCTTGCGCTGTAATTTGATGAGCAGCCAAAAACTGAATGAAATCGTCTTCTAAAGGTTCTAGTTCTTCTTTGCTAAGGCGTCGAAATCTCATTTAAAAATTTAATTATGGTATCGATAATAGACATTGATTTTGTGTTGGTAAAAATAGCTTTTTTTTTGCAACTACACAAGCACTTAGCCCTGCCCTTGATTTTTCGAAAAAAGGCAAATGACCATTCGATCGATCCGAATCTCTTAACAAAAGTCAATAAGTGCTGCCCAAAAACAACTTTTTAATCAGGAGTCGATCCTATGGCATTATTCGTGAAATAAGTTTAAGTAATCATTTACTAAACCAATATAAAGACCATGAGAACATTCCTTTTAATCCTTAGTTTGCTTGCGGCAGCAGCATCTATAAGCGTTGCGCAAACCTCCTCCATAAAACTTAATCAAACATTTTCGTCGAGGGAAATTAATAGCATCGATGTCGACATTAAAAATCCTAATTTGCAGGTTAAAACCATTAAAGGATCCATCATTGTAGTGGAGATATCTATTGAGATAAGTTCCACGAATTTTAGGTTGCTAGAATTTGTTGCCGACAAGGGCCGATACAATATTTTAGGAAAATTTGACAAAGAAAATAAAAGATTGAGCTTGAAAGATCCAAAAATAAAGGATGAGATCAAATTTAAAGGAAGGACCATTCAAGAAAAAGTAATCTATACCGTGTATATCCCCGAAAACAAAAAAGTAAATGGTGTAGACCTTGTAGCGGGGCGCTAAAACCTATTAGTGTAGTTCTGTGGCTATCAAATGATCTATTGGTTTCATGGCAGCATACTGTGTTGTTGTTTTGATCCATTGATACAATGAAGCGTATACAGAAAAAGCCGAGAAAGCCCACAGTAAAGCCCCAAAAGCAAGGCTAGTTTCAGCAAAAAACAAAAGATACCCCATCAGAAGCAGCAAACAAAAACCGATGAGTATCATCAAAAAACCGAGGTCAAGAAAGCCCTGCAATCGAAAATAAAGACGTTGATTGCTCAAAAAATAAAGTAACAAGACCAAACTGTTGACCAAACCTCGAATGGTAAACAGTAAGGCATGTTCATCGTCAGGAATACGTTGCTGTAGCATGTCGGTCCAAACCGTAAAATCGATTTCTAAGCCAGTAAATTGTGGGCTAAAAAAACAAAAATGACTGAAACAATACAATAACAATGAAGTATAGTATAAAAATTTCATAGTTGATAGCTTAACAATTGTCTAAAATATCCTGAATCCACCCCGAGTTTGATACAGGACTAAGCGCCTTATAAAGATGCTTTATGTCCTCTAGTTGATTATGATACTTATGTTTGCCTAAAAAAGTTGACTTTTCTTTGAGCTTAACTATTTTTTTGACAATTCTAAGCATGTTTAGATTGGCTTTTTTACGATAATCCGATTGTGTTTTGTGTCGACCTACATACAAACGAAAGGTATCAATGAGGTTGATTAAGGCCTCGTATTCTTTTAATGCAAAATAGATTTGCATCTGTATTGTTTTGGCCCCTACGCCATAAGAAATATCTCTAAAACTGATTTCCATTAACAACTGAAGGGCATCCTCGTACTTTTTTTGTGCAAAATACAAGACTGCCATATTGTATTTGAAGGCATTTTCCCGGATTTCAGGACGAAGATTTTTCTGATATTGATGCATAAATTCAGCTGTCCAAGTATAATCCTTGGTACGGACCCCCACCGTTACGATATTTTTATAATCACTTTCTGGAATAAAGCCATCTTTGAATAACAAGTGGTGTGCTAATTTAAATTTGATAATCGATAAAAACTCCTCGTAGAAGGAGGTCGCGCCATTGTTGATTTTTCGAATACAATAATTCTCTGCATAGTCCATCATCAGCAGCAATTCCTCTGGCAAAAACAATGCTACGTAAGCTTGGGATAAGTCAATTAATTGTTGGTAGGCATTGTCGTCATCAAAGCGAAGCATCGTATAAATCTGATAATAGACCTGCAACAAAGGCAACTTTTGCCCACTAAAATCAGTTGATTGTATTATTTCTTCGATAGGTTGAATAAATGTAGGAATATAATTAGCTTTGATAACAATATTCCTATTGAGCATATCACAAATTATTTTGAGTTTTTCGCAAAGATAAAAAATATCGAGTGCATCATTTTGTTTTTGTAAATTTTCGTCGTACATCCGGACATTCTTGTCAAGGTGTAATTTATCGAGGGTTTTATAGAAAAAATAATCTTCGTAATAGGACTCCGTGCTAGCATAATTATTTTTGCTGCGTTCGAGCTGATATTTTTTGATTTGTCCTTTTTCGTGTGTATCCAGGGAATAACTGCGCAACTGCCACAAACAATAGCTGTGTTTGCGTAATTTATTTTTGTCGTAGGCTTCGTAAGCCAAAAATTCGTACACCAAAAGCAACAGCTTTGCATTCAGATAACTGAGTTGTTGAGCATCATCCGATAGGGCTTCCAAACCGTTTATAGATTTATTAGATCTATTGGCAGCATTTTTTTGCTTACGGATGTTATCAATCAAAAGGTGCGCAAGTTGTATAAGCTGTGGATGTTTATTGAAAAAAGGACTGCTAACAAACTCAGAAAACTTCCTTAATTGTCCAGAATTAAAAGAATTTAATAATAAAAACACTTTAGAATCGGGCATAAATATATAATAATTATAAAATTAACTAAATACAAACTGCTGTTTTACAATTTAATACACATGAATATATAAAATAAAAATGTTATAATTACAATATAATGTACTTTTTTGATGATTACTTCTATCCTATGTTTGTAATATCAAAGTCATCGTATTATTAGCTTTAATAAATTTCAAAGAAATGTCCTATTCTAAATTATTTCAATACTTAACAGTAGTATTCTTCTTGTTTGTTAGCAAGCACAGCTTCGCTTCACACATTTATTCAATGGAACTTAGTTATCGCTGCTTGGATAACAATCAATTTTTAGTTCAATTAGAAATTTATTCTGATTGCCAAGGCATTAGTTTACCTTCTCAATCTAATATTGAATGCAGTTCTTCTTGTTCGCCTAATTTACAATTCAATTTACCTTTGCAAAACTTTTATGAAAAAACACCACTATGCCCTTCAGCAATAAGCCCATGTCTTGGTGGTACAAGTGCCCTGACAGGAATTGAATATTACTTATATCAAGATACATTAACACTAGTCCCTTGCACTGACTGGTTTATTAGCACTGATTTTTGTTGCCGAAACCCCAATATTATAAATTTAAGCGCTACTACAAATAGTAATTATGCGAGTATAGAACTCAATAACAGCACATCTTGTAATAATTCAGTAGAGTTAACCGCACCATTATTTATTTATGCTAGTCAAGGAAGAAACAATATTCATTATCCTATGGCTTATGATATTGATGGCGATTCGCTTGTATTTGAAATTGTAAATACCAAAGAAAATGGGCTTCCTATATCTTTTCTAGCGGGCTTCAGTAGTGCAAACCCCTTCGGCCCTTCGAGTACTTTTTCTTTTGATCCCAATAATGGTCAGTTTTCGTATAATATAGCCGCAACGGGTGTCTACAGTATGGGACTTGAAATAAAAGAATTTAGAAATGGCAACTTAATAAACACCTCGTACAGAGAACTAATCGTTGCCGCCTATAACAATCAAAACAACAGTCCTGAATTTGCAGTCACCAATATACAGGGTGCCGTTTTGAAAGATAATATTTTTTATGTTTATGATAATGATAGTATTAGTTTTGACATTGTTGCCATCGATTCTAATACAACGGATACTTTAAGTTTTGAATCGACGATTGATACCATAGGTGGTAGTTTTACAACTACGGGTAACAACCCACAAACAGCAGATTTCCGCTGGTATAATTCGTCTAATGCTTTGCAGGAATTTAAAGTTACAATAAAAGACGATGCATGTAGTTCTATTTTAGGGGTACAAGATTTTGGTTTTGCAATTGTACAAACACGTTGTCTACCCGATACGATTACGGCTATAGTCGCGGCCGATTCAAGCTACAGTATACAAGCTGATTGCCCTTGGGCTAATTCGTATATCTTTAGCAATATTATTGCGCCTACTTCGCCTGCTTTTGGCAGTCTAAGTATTGATAGCACTACCAATTCAGTCGTTTACCAAGCAGGTTCTAACGTTCAGGTTCAAGACGACTTTTGGTTGTATTACACTGTAAATAATGGCCAATTTCAGGATTCAGTTTGGGTAGAAATAACTACGGTATCTTGTGTTTGGGCTGGCGACACCGATACGAACAAGGTCGTCAACCATTTCGACATACTACCTCTAGGGCTTGGCTTCGGCCAAACAGGAGCTATTCGCCCAAATGCTGACATCAATTACGATTGCGAACCGGCGCTTAATTTTGCGAATTCAACGCCTGTAACAGGTACCAATTATAAACATGCAGATACCGATGGCAATGGCTTAGTCAATGCGAATGATACCGTAGCTATTATACAAAACTGGGGTTTAATCCATCTCAAAAATAGTTATATCAACAATCAGACGGGTATTCCCTTCTTTATTGATTATGAAACGGCTATTCCGGGTCAGACAGTTCAAATCCCGATTATATTGGGCGACAGTACGGTGCCTGCTGACAGTATTTATGGAATAGCCTTTAGTATCAATTATGACGAAACACTCACCGATAGCAATTCGGTATACGTCGACTTCAACACCTCTTGGTTAGGGACCAATAATACCGACTTAATAAACATACAAAAAGACTTTTACACCCAAGGCAAAATAGATGTTGGCGTGGTACGTACAGACCAAGTTAATCGTTCTGGAATTGGGCAGATAGGTAGTTTTAACCTAACCATCAAAGACGATATTCTGAAGTCCAATACGCAACGCTTAGATTTGCTGATTTCCGATGTGCGTATAATTACAAATGCCGAAACTGAACGTGTTGCTGCAACCCCGCCAACCGATATATTAATTTCTATTGCTAGTAATTTGAATCCAGTTTTGCACAAAGATATACGGGTAAATATGTTTCCTAATCCAGTAAAAGATCAACTTTTCATACAGTCGAACGATGCCATTCAAACGATAGAATTAATAGATATGACAGGCAGAATCCTACAACAAAAAAAGGGGGAGGATGCACTGCAGCAAACCCTAAGCTTAGCGGGCTTTAGCAACGGAATGTATCTGATAAGAGTTTCGACTAGCCAACAAACAAAGGTTCAAAAAATAATGGTGCAACGACCTTAATTAGGTATCTATTTATACTGACTCGACTAGGTCCTACTTCCTCCGAGTAGGGCCTTTTTGGTCAAGTGGGGAGTCAACGCTTTAGAAATTGTTTGAATAATTGACCACCATCTTGAAAGTCAAAACGCAAGGTATAAAGGGCAGGACTAAGTTGTTTGACAATTCGACTTGGATAATGAATTAAACCGTCAGAAGCCACTGTGTATTGATGTAACAACTGCCCCGTATTCGATAACAATGAGATAACTACTCCCTCTGAATCCCTAGCTATTTTTTGAAGATCAATGAATAGTTGACTTTGAGTGGGATTGGGAAAAACATCAACTACAGCTGATGCATCAATAGAAGTAGATATACCGGACAAATGAAATTGTTGCAGTACATATTCCGGCCCAACTTCGGGGATGCATTTCAATCGATAGACACTTGCATCGTAATAACTATTTTCGTCTATATACTGATAAACCGACGGTTCATCTTTTTTGATTCTATGCCTTAATATAGCTATAGTTTCGTAAACAGCCTCGGCGGGCAATAAACGTTCTAGCCGAAACTCAGTAGGCCCTTGACCACCAAAAGCCCATTCTAAGATAATGTAATTATTGTCTATACGATGACTCTTAAAAGCAGCCGAAACAGATTGGTTTGAAGTCGATAGGTTTAGCAAATCTGTAGAAGGCCACTCAAGCCTTATGTGTGCATCCACCTGTGCCCCTGCCCTAAAAAATAAGCAAAGACCTATTCCTCCCATAATTATAAATTTCATCTAATCAGTTTAGCCGTCAACAAGTAACCTTATTCAATAACGAACCGACGCATCTAATATTGGATCCATCATCTTTAGATAGCCACAAATACACTAGTTCGTAAAAAAAATCAATATAATATATTGTTTTATTTTTTGATGTAAAATTAAAAAATAGTCCTCTATAATGCTTCTAATCGAAACCAAGCACTGCTAAAAATCAACAAAGCACTACTAAGGGGTCATGCGATTTAAAAACTGCTCGATAAATTCCGTAAGGTCCGTATCATGCGTGGCATCTGTATACCATCCGGGGGTTCTATTTTGTAGTGCCTCTAAGGCATTCTTTAAATTAAAATCTTTTTGTTGTTGTACCACAAACCCTTGCAAAGCTGCAAAACGGTCGGCAAGGTATTCTTGTTCTGTCTGTCCTGGAGTCGGCACCAAAATCACTTTTCGATGTTTTAGTTGTACTATATCCATCAGACTACTGTAGCCCGAACGACCTACATAAACCTTGGATGCAAGGATGGCTTGATTGAGTTCCTTTCGATTCATATAGGATTGCCAATCTATATTTTTACCAATCTGTCGCTTTTGCATTTCACCGGTTTGACCAGCAACCAACAACATTTTGATATCTGGCATTTTCTGGGCTTGTGCAAGCAACATTTTTTCGAAATAACTGCGCTGAGGCTCCAAACCCGACAAAACAGCAATGATATCGTACTGTTTTTCAGTATTATTGTATTGCATCGTTGATAAAGGGCCTATGTAATGAACGTTGTCGAAAACGGGACTGTGCGAAAGTGCCCCTGCCAAAGAAGGTTCGTTGGCAAAATCAGGGACCCAACATTCGTCGTAACGACTGATATAAGCACGGTTGCGACGCCGCACCCAAGCCGCTACCCAACGATTGGGCACTGCAATATTTAATTGATGTGTAACAAATACCGAGGGCAAAGCAGTAGTATAAATACCGTATCGGTTGTCAGAAATGATTGCATCAAATTGATTTTGTTGGATAAGTTGATGGAGTATTTTTTTTTCGAGCCGAATAGCCTGCAATAACTTGGGTACCTGCGGTGCAATATTGACAAACATATTTGAGGTCTTGTAATGAATATTGTAGGGAGGCAGGTCGAAAAATGACAACTTAGGGAATTCCCCTTTTAACAATTCAAGTGCAGCACCATCCGAAGCAATACTGACCTTTTGTCCTTGATTCAGCAAAGTCTGAATGATAGGAAGACACCGTACGGCATGCCCTAAGCCCCAATTAAGCGGACAGATTAATATATGCTTTGCTGTACTCAAAAAGTAATAGGTTAAACTTTAAAAAATAATTTATTTTCATGTACCGGGTCAAAAAGTAGCTAAAAGCCTTCAATCTTAGGGGCTAAATTGTAAAATTTCTAGCAGCAATGGGCAACATTTAAGGAATTATGGAGTTAAATTAAAGAATATTGCTTAGTTTTTGAGCTTATGGTAGGATGTATTTAACGGTACAGGGCTATTTGACAAGTACTGTTTGGCAATTCTAAAATTTTCTTATCTTTGACAAGAGAAATATTTAAACAATTAACAGATGAACAAATCTCAAAAATTACTGCTTGCTTTGTGCACACTTGTGCTACTTATAGGTATTTCAGGCTGCAAAGCAGGTTGTGGCTGTCCACAGTGGTAAACCAACAACACCGACTCCTTAAGCTTATTTACATACAAAATATTCAAAACATTTAGCGACCATGAATTCAATAAAAAAAATCACGGCAATCTTTTTAATCATCAGTTTTGTTGTTGCCTTAAGTAGTTGCAAAAGTCAGCGTGGATGTCCTAACAATTTCTCCATAGAACTCGTACACTAAAATCAACGCACCTGCAAACATTCTGCTAAGTGCTTCAACAACTATTTTAAATTTATTCAGCACCCTACTTCATGGCAAAAATTTTGGTAACCGGAGGTTGTGGCTACATTGGAAGCCACACAATAATCGATTTAATAGAAAATAATTTTGAGGTTGTCTCTTTGGATAGTAACATTCGTTCGGATGCACGGATGCTGCAAGCCGTCGAAAAAATTACCGGGCAAAAAGTACTAAACTACGCCGTCGACATTACTGATTTGAATGCCCTTAAAGAGGTTTTTGAACAACAGCCCGATATTGTCGGTATTATTCATTTTGCAGCCTATAAGTCGGTTCCCGAATCGGTCGCACAGCCCTTAAGCTATTATCAAAACAATATCACAGGCTTGCTAAATATGTTGCAATGTGTCAAAGATTTTAACCTACCTAACTTTATATTTTCTTCCTCTTGTTCGGTCTACGGCAATGCTTCAGAATTGCCGGTCAAGGAAACAACGCCTCTAGAAAGGGCAGAAAGCCCTTACGCACGTACCAAACAAATGTGTGAAGCAATTATTCAAGACTTTTCAGCCGCTAATTCCAATATCAAAAGTATCTTGTTGCGCTACTTTAATCCTGGAGGGGCACATCATTCAGGTATTATCGGGGAGATACCTCAGCCGGGTGCCTACAATGTGATACCTATTCTGATAGATGCCCTAGAAGGCAAAAGGGCACAATTTGCCGTTACAGGCAACGACCACGATACCCGCGATGGCAGCTGTATCCGTGATTATATCCATGTTATGGATGTTGGGAATGCACATACCAAATCTTTACAATACCTCCTGAGTAACAAGAACGAACTAAATTGTGAAATTTTTAACGTTGGTATTGGGCAGGGCGTGTCGGTACTCGAGTTAATTGAGGCCTTTGACCGGGCTACAGGCAGGTCCTTGGACTTTAAAATTGGTCCACGCCGTGATGGAGATGTATCTTCTATTTATGCCGACTACGGCAAAGCCAAAAAAATGTTAGGATGGACCCCAAAATACGATGTAAATGATATTTTATCGACGGCATGGAAATGGTATCAATCGGGCTACAAACTAAGCGACTAAACTGCTCAATTGAGTTGGGCAGTCTTGGCAGCCACTCAATTACTTGGATTTATGCCGTCACATCAAGGCATTATAGACGTTTTATCCTATTTTTCTTATTTAGTAAAGCCATTCACGAATAGTTGTTTTTACCAAACAGCGATCACTAAATAATTACGGAAGATGTAATTATTGTAGGGAAAACTACGCGCGTCTTATTCAAAAGATGCTCATTCACCCGGTCGAGTACAAACGTGTATCCAAAAAAATAGCGGGTTGCCTTACTCAAAAAAGTTTATAAACAAATTCAATGATTATGATAATTCAGTACTACTTTTAAGTAAACCGAGTATCCTTGTATCTGGCAGTCCAATACAATGTACAAGGGTAGGTTATTGAGCGACAAGCGTGGGTATTGTTCCTGAAATATACAAAGCTACTGACCGCAGATAACCCCTCAAAAACTATCGCAATTGTCGCAAGAAGGGGTTTATCCCCTACCCTCTTTTATATTCAATTTTTTAAAGAGGCTTCCTTCGCCTTAATTCTTATATTGTATTGCCTAAATTCTCATTTTATGGTTAATAAAAACCTCTTTTTGATTCAAAACCTATCAAAACTGATATTAGGGCGTTCGTTGCGTTTATAATTGATGGATTTTTATTAATTTTGGACTTATAGCAATAGCCTATGCACTACTAAGACTAAGCACCCCTATTAACAGCTAATTTAATGCCTATTTTTATCTATATTCTTCTATTTGGAATGCTATGTTCGCCCCTTCAAATGACCGGACAGTTACAGGCGAATAGCTATGTCTATCAGCCGGCAAAGGTACACATTCAGTTGATAGAAGGCTGGCAGGTTGAAGAGAACGACCAAGTAAGCATCGTACAGCACGAGGGAGGCGAACTTTCGCTTTCGCTCTCAGTATTAGAAGCCGAAAAAATAGAAGAAGCCTTGATGGACTTAGAATCAATCATGAACGAGCAATTGAGCGACCCTAGTATTATTGAAACGCCTGAGATTATTGAAATAAATGGCATGCAAGGCGTAGCTTTAGGTATGCAAGGTTTCATGAAGGGGATGCAGGTTCAGGTAGGTCTTTTTTTGATCGAACGCCCACAAAAGGTACTATTAGTTTTAGGGATTGGCGAAAAAACAACACTGACACAATACGAAGACGAACTAAATAAAATCATAAAAAGTATAAAACCTCTAAATTGAGCAAAAAATGGGAGTAGCATTTTTTATTTTGGCTATGATAGCCGCGCTAGGCAGTTTTTCATTGTATCGAAACGGTCAAAAAAAATCGATCATTTCAGGCGTTATCAAAGAATACCTAGACAAAGAAGGTGGCAGTTTGGTAGCAGCAGAAAAATCGACGACTTCAGGCCCTTTTGACGACGAATATTACGATAATCAAAACGACAACCTCTACCACAATGTGGGCTACCAAGCCAAAGAGACCGTATACAAAAAAGTAACCTACACCACTGCCTCTGATAATGAGCAAACAGCTTGGTTACAACTGAGAATTGAAAACCTTAAGGCTACGTATGTCGCCTGGAAAAAAGCTTAAAATAAATTAGGCTAATAGAAGAAAAAAAAGCGATGCAATTCACCGATTTACAAGATACAATTGTGGCCTTGGCCACGCCGGCTGGAGCAGGGGCAATTGGTATAATTCGTCTTTCAGGCCAAGAGGCAATCAGCATTGTCAATACTTTTTTTGCTGCCAAAGATCTTCAGAAGGTACCCTCTCACAGCATTCATTTGGGCTATATACGCAACGAAGAAAATCAAATTATCGATCAAGCATTGGTCTCTGTTTTTAAAACACCACAATCGTATACCAAAGAAAATATTATCGAAATATCATGCCACGGTTCGCAGTATATTTTGCAGCAGCTGCTCGAATTGTGCTGCCGAAGCGGGGCCCGCATGGCCCGCGAGGGAGAGTTTACGATGCGGGCCTTTCTGAACGGACAAATGGACCTTTCGCAGGCCGAAGCAGTAGCCGACCTAATTGCAGCAGAATCGGCATCGGCACATCAAATGGCCTTGAAACAAATGCGGGGTGGTTTTTCGGAGGAGATTAAAAAATTGCGCGAAGAATTGCTGCACTTTGCCTCTATGATCGAACTTGAACTGGATTTTGGCGAAGAAGATGTCGAATTTGCCGACCGCAAAGACTTACAAAAGCTGGTTTCTGAAATCTTGCAACTGTTACGGCACCTGAGTGACTCCTTTCAGCTGGGAAATGCCATCAAAAATGGGGTGAATACGGTGCTTGCCGGACGACCGAACGCAGGAAAATCGACCTTGCTAAATGCTATGCTAAACGAAGAACGTGCTATTGTATCCGATATTGCAGGTACAACCCGAGATACTATAGAAGAAATACTCAATATTAATGGGCTACAGTTTCGCCTTATTGATACGGCAGGTATTCGGCAGGCGGGGGATCAGATAGAGGCTATCGGCGTGCAAAAAACACTCGAAGAGGTCAAAAAATCGGCTATTTTGCTCTACGTATACGATTATTTACAGACCAACCCTGCTATGGTTCAAAAAGATATAGAGGCTTTGCTAACCGACAGTATGCAACTCATATTAGTGGCCAACAAGTACGATCAGTATGAACAATTGGACGAAACCGAAAAATATAATCACGAACGGCGCTACGATGCTAAGGGGTGGCGGGCTATCGAAGCAGCCTGGCAAAATCGCTATCAATTGCTACATATAAGTGCTAAATCGAAAGAAGGTATCGAACATATCAAATCACAATTGTACGACCTAATAGCCTCGGGCAAAACCAACAATCAATCCACAATAGTATCAAACACCCGACATTATGCCGCTTTGCAATCAGCTACCGAATCGCTCGATTCTGTATTAAATGGTTTAGAAATCGGCATCACAGGCGATTTTTTGGCGATGGATATACGGCATGCGCTCAATGCCTTGGGCGAGATTACGGGCGAGATATCGACGGATGATTTGCTGGGGAATATATTTTCGCGGTTCTGCATTGGAAAGTAGGTTTTTGTAGATTTTTGATCGCTTTGCTTTTTGATTTTTGATCGCTTTGCTTTTTGATTTTTTTCTATCTAAGATCTAAGATCAGTTAAATAATTTACTTTCTGTGCCTGAAGTAGGGGGCTA
>CAJQQM010000112.1 GCA_905480485.1 uncultured Aureispira sp. | reverse complement strand
TAGATGCACAAGGAACGGCAGAATTAAGGATTAATAGCCCGAGTAATTTAAACAATGGCGATTACTTATTTTGGGGAAATAATGGTCAAGATATCTTTATTCCCAACACCCTAGATATCCCTTCCGCACAAGTATCGAGTCGATCCGAAAAAGTGTGGCGATTTAGTAGAACAGGCGATTTAGGAAACGTTGATGTTATGTTTGATGTCAGTAATTTCCCGATGGGACTGAGTAGTAATTTGGTCTTATTATTAGATAACGACGACGGTTCTTTTGTGAATGCTACCATCATCCCAATCAGTTCTTTTTCTGGAAACACAGCACAGTTCGAACAAGTAACAATAGCCGACGGACAGTGGCTTACAATTGCTACCCGAATCCCAAGCGCATTGCCGGTGGAACTACAAAGTTTTGAAGCGGTCAAACTACAAACAGCCGTAGCACTCCGCTGGGTGACACAGTCCGAATACAATAATGCTTATTTTGAGATTCAACGTTCATCAGACGCCCAAAACTGGAAAGCAATTGCTGTGGTTCCTGGGCAACTTTTTTCGACGAGTATTACTACTTATCGACAGCTAGACAATAACCCTGCTTTTGGGCAAAATTATTACAGACTCAAACAAGTGGACGTAGACGCAAGCTTTGAATTTTCCAAAATCGTTACGGTGTTTTT
This sequence comes from uncultured Aureispira sp., assembly GCA_905480485.1. Classification (GTDB taxonomy): domain Bacteria; phylum Bacteroidota; class Bacteroidia; order Chitinophagales; family Saprospiraceae; genus Aureispira. The sequence goes on along the minus strand of CAJQQM010000112.1, from coordinate 3,792 downwards.
TGACGACAATGGACAAGCGCTTCAGGTATATCCGAATCCTAGTTCGGATTATTTTTATATCCGTGGTCAACTACAGCAGCGACAAGATTTAAGGCTTTTTGATATTTCGGGCAAGGCTATTGTACTTGAAAGCTTCCGAATTAAAGCGTACGAACAATATAGTAGCCTTGATTTGAGCGATATGGAAGCGGGTATATATTGGCTCAAAAGAAGCAATCAGGTTTTCAAATTAACCGTTAATCATTAAAGGTTTACCTCAACTAATCTGTCAAAAAATATTTGTAATTCGTATTAACCATAAAATTTAGTTATTTTTGTTGTCCGATTACTCCTATTCTATATTTATATAATGATCAGATTCTTTACAACTACCTTAATTGCTATTATTTCTCTAATGTCCTATCCCCTTTTAGGGCAGTACGAGACTGCTAGTGCCCTTCAATCACTAGAAATTTGTGGCGACGGAATAGACAACGACAACGACGGTACAATCGATGAAGCCTGCATAGCCTTTGAATGCGATGGAAGCTTATATCAGAGTGCCAGTTCAGGCCCTAATTATTTGCTCTATGAAGTGGCCGTCAATCCCATACAATTCAACCCTATTGCCAATATTTCGTCTAATCCAAATGTCAATAGTTTCAACTCACTTGCTTACAACCCGGTAGACAACCTGATGTATGGCATGGGAACAAATGATGCCAAATTATTTAGGATTGATGCGGCAGGAACCGTTGAGTTCTTGGGTAATGTGGCAGGTCTTAATACTTTCAAAAATGGTGGCACTTTCGATAATCTAGGTAATTATTATGTTTATGGAGACAACACCCTTCGAAAAATAGATATCAATAACCTAAGTTATGTCACTATTGGTGGCCCTGGCAATTATGGCTCGGCCGATATTGTTTTTAATCCCGTTGATAATATGATATATGGCTGGTCGGGCAACCCAAAATTGCTATTTAAAATGGACCCTAACAACGGTACTCAAACCAAAATACCCGGCAATGCCCCCCTTGCTATCAATAGTTTTGGTTGGACAGGGGCGATGTATTTTAATGCACAGGGCGATATTTTAGGTTATCAAAATAGCAACATGATTAAAATCAATACACAAACAGGTATTGCTACAGCTATAGGAAGTGGCCCAAGTAAATCCGGCAACGACGGCTGCAGTTGTTCATTTGGGGTGGAGATGACTAAATCAGTCAGTGGAAATTTTGGGCCCGGTGATACCATTACATATCAGTTCGAATTTTTTAATCAATCCTTTAACGACATCAGTTCCAATTTACGGTTTGAAGATATATTAACCGACGGATTTTATTGGGTTTCTGACCCTTTCAACATCCAAAACCTACAATTATCGGGCAATACCGCTACATCGGGCAGCAATACGGCTAATTTTACCATTGATATACTTCCCAAAGGGACTTCATCTTTTAGTATTCAAGCCAAAATACCTTGCAACTACAGTGGAAATAGTTATGCCAATCAAGCTAAATTATTTAATCTTCCGGCCCCCTTAAAAGATAGTATTTTATCCGATAATCCATCTACAGCTGTGATAACCGACCCTACAAGTTTTCAGCTAAGTTCGTTGGGCTTACAAATTAATTCAACCGTTGAAAACATAATTTGTGAACAAAATGTTGGTAGCATTAACCTCGATGTAACCGGAGGCACTCCTCCTTTGAGTTATTTTTGGGACAATGGCCTTAGCACTAGTATCGCTACAGGCCTAGCAGCGGGTAGTTATCAAATCAGTATAGTTGGTGCTACCGGTTGTACCGTAGTGCTTAACGAAACCGTTGCTGTCGAAAATATTAGTTTAGAAACAAATGTAAAAAGCGATAATGCAAGTTGCAAAAACAAGTCCGATGGATTGATAGAAGTAGTATCGACGAGTGGTGGATACCCCGATTATGAATACGCATTGAATGGTTCAGCATTTGGGTTACAAAGCAATTTTGATAGCCTCCCTGCTGGTAACTATACGCTACAAACTAGAGATCAATACGGATGCCAAGGAATACAAAACATAATCCTCACAGCCCCACAATTTGAACTAAATATCGTTGCACCCGCAGATACAACGGTATCGATCGGAAGCCTTATCAATGGCCGAATCAACCAAAACACCCTTACAACGGTAGATTATTGGTGGACACCTTCTACAGGTCTTGATTGTTCAGATTGTCGCGCACCAGAAATCACAGCGATTGAATCAACGCTTTATACAATTGTAGGAATGGATATTTTGGGTTGTTACGATACGGCCTATTTTAATCTTGAAGTACTCGACCAATCATCGGTATATATACCCAATGCTTTTAGTCCAAACAACGATGGTATTAACGATGTTTTGATGGTATATGCTGCTAACGATGTGGCAAGTATTCTATCTTTTAGAATATTTGATCGATGGGGAGAGTTGGTACACGAACGCTATAATTTTTTGGCCAACTCGACTTCAGACGGCTGGGATGGCCGTTTCAACCAAAAGAAATTGCCGGCAGGTGTTTATGTTTTTGTGGCCGAAATACAACGTATTAATGCTAAAATTGAAATAGTCAAAGGCGATGTTAGTTTGATCCGATAGGTTTTAAGCCTAGGAAAAAACACCAGGAATGTTTGATGAGAATGATTAATTGACAGATTAATAGACCAAGCATCTTATTTGACACGCTTAAGAACAAATGGTTTTTGTTGGTCACTTTCGGTTTTTGACCAAAACCCTATAGCTTCCTTAGTAGTTAGATTGCCTAAAAACTGAGCCTTTTTGAGACCATTTTTGTCGAGTTGATACATCACAAATTCTCCATTGTGCTGAACCGTCCCACTCAAATCTAAATAGAGGTCACTACCCTCCATCAAATACTTCCCCGTAAGGGTTTTACCTACCTTAACCAAAGTCATCACAACTTTCAAAGTCCCTATTTCACCTTCATAATCACTCGTAAATTCAGCTTTAAGTTGATTGGAACGGTTGACTTGTGGAGGCAATTCGGCAATTAATTTTTCCTCTTTTTGAATATCCTGATACAAAGTAGTATCTCCACTAGAACAGGCAAAACAAACAACGAACAATAATATCCAACAATAGAACAGTTTCATACTACAGATTTTTATAAATAAATTCAAAATTAAAATAATCTATTGAATAATAAAAATAATAAAAATTCGATCTCTAAAAACGCTATCCATTTAGGCAAATTCATTGATTAAATGGTGTACAACATAGAACAGTTACTAATTTGGCAATTTAAAACAAAAGGACGAAGCATCAACCTACCGATTCCTCATTAAATTGTTGAACTCATTTTTAAAATTGCTTCCATGCATCCTCATTTTTAAGCGACATATTGTAGCGTATAAGTATCGCCTGTACTTGTACTGATGACCAAAGTAATTTGGTTGCCGACACGTCCTCCGCTCAAAGAATAAGTATTCCCCGCAGAGGTGGTTTGAGGATTTGATACGGTTGAAATAAGGTCATTGTTGATACTAGATATTGTAAAAACTAAATCGTTTTTGATCTGATTGTCAAAGGCAAGCAATGTAAAGGAATACACATCGTCTTCCACCGCAACAAGCGTTAACGATACATCGGGAAGGCTACTAACCGTATTCTGATTATCAACCAACAATTGAGTTGCCGTAACAGTACCAATACCGATATACCGAAGGTTTATTGGGGCACAATTATCCCCGTTTTTGAAATACCCGTCGTCGCACAAACAACTGCCTTCTACACAAGTAGCATTTTCGCAGACTAAACTTGCACAAGGG
>CAJQQM010000111.1 GCA_905480485.1 uncultured Aureispira sp. | reverse complement strand
TCACAGATGTACAAGCGGCTTTTATATGGTTGGTGTTTAGGTCAAATCCATGCTGAATTAGTAACTTGCAGCAAGCCAATGCGGTTTGTAAATTATATTGCTGATAAGCGCCAATCAAATCGGTTTTGAGCCCTTTTATAGATTGCAAAACAGCTAAAGTCGAATCAAGCTTGTATTCTATTTGTTCTAGTGCACTATTCGTACGTTCCAATTGCACCAAATCGGCAGCAAAATACAAAGGGGCCTGTTCTTTAGCGGCTTTTTGTTCAAAAACATGGTCAGTAGCTTGCTGATGCTGTCCAATTATAACGGCTCTGTTTTTTTTGATGATACCAGCTTTCTCGGCGGCTATTTTAGGCAATGTATTTCCTAACATCGCTTCGTGGTCCCATCCAATATTGGTAATCACCGAAAATAAGGGTTCGATAATATTTGTTGAATCCAAGCGGCCTCCTAGGCCTGTTTCGATAATCGCTATGTCTACTTTTTGTTGCGCAAAATAATCAAAGGCCATGGCAACAGTCATTTCAAAAAAAGAGGGCTTTATTTTTTTAAAATTATCTTGGTTGTTTTGTACAAAGTCAACGACTGTTTGTTCGGGAATAAAAAGCCCATTAATTTTAATTCGTTCTCTAAAGTCTTTGTAGTGTGGCGAGGTGTATAAGCCGGTACTATAACCTGCTTTTTGTAAAATTGCAGCAAGAATATGTGCCGTAGAACCTTTGCCATTTGTTCCAGCAATATGTATGCTTTTGAACTGTTCTTGAGGGCGCCCTATTGCGTCGGTTAGGGCTATTATATTGGTCAAGTCTTTTTTGAATGCGGTGGCCCCCTGTCGCTGATACATCGGCAGTTGTCGAAAAAGATAGGCAATCGTTTCTTGGTAGGTCATCGTACACATATGCTTAATAATAGGCGTTTTTTAAAAGATATTGCTGAACATAATCATCGATACCTGCTTCTAGGCTATAAAAAGAATCTTGATAGCCTACTTGCCTCAATTTTTGGATAGTAGCCTCGGTAAAATATTGATAACTTGCACGGATATCTATAGGGGTGTCGATGTACTCAATCGAAGGTTTTTTTTGGAGGGAACGAAAGGTTTGTTCGGCCAAATCCTTAAAGCTTCGCGCTTTCGCTGTTCCAAGGTTATAAAGACCACTTTTAGGTTGATGTTGCATCATGAAATCGATAATTTTAAGCAGATCTTTTATATATATAAAATCTCTGCTTTGTGCACCATCTTGAACCGATGACCGATGCGATCGAAATAATTTCATCGTTCCAGTAGATTGAATTTGATGGTAGCAATGCCATATAACGGAAGCCATACGGCCTTTGTGGTATTCATTGGGTCCATAAACATTAAAAAATTTAAGACCAGCCCAAAAGGGTGGTTTTCGCTTTTGTTGCAATAGCCAGTGGTCAAAGTCGTTTTTGGAGGCGCCATAAGGATTGAGTGGCGTCAAATCTTGAGGGGCAAGGCTATCGTCAAAGCCTAATGTACCCATGCCGTAGGTCGCAGCACTTGAAGCATAAATTAGAGGAATATCAAAACGACTGCAAAAAGTGGCAATAGCTTGTGAATAGTGCAAATTTAGACGATTGAACAAATCAGTATCTGTTTCGGTGGTGTCGGTACGTGCCCCGATGTGCAATATCATCTTTAGTTTAGGCTTTTCATTATCCAACCATTCTAAAAAATGTTTGCGATCAATTTTTTGGTGAAATTGGCAGTTTTTTAGGTTTGAAGATGCATGTAAACGATTGAAATTATCTACAAGTATTAAATTGTGATAGCCTTTATTATTGAGGAAACGAACCAAACAACTGCCTATAAAACCAATTGCACCTGTTACTACAATCATATTTACTCGGGTTTTGTTTGTTGAATAGTTATTTGGATAAGGCTTGAACGGTTGTCAAGGGGTCTAAACCGTTCGTCTTTACGTTGACCTACTAACCACATAATTGTCGAATTGGCATCGCACAAAAGCCAAGTTTGGTCTTTTTCAAATCGATTCATTTTGATATCCTTGAAATACTTACTTACTTTTTTCTTTTTACCTTTCATACCAGCAGGATAAAAACTATCTCCGGCTTTCCAATGTCTTAAGGTATAAGGAAAGGCCAATTTGGACGTATCAAATATAGCGCTATTTGGACTCAAATCTTCGGGAGCAATATCCGGGCTGTGTGTCCACTGAACGCTCAGATGATCTTGAAGTTGAAGCTGCCCTGATGATGCGCTAAGATCAAGCTCGTATTGATTCTGGTCAATGGCTGATTTTGGCATTAGTATCCATGCTTTCCTGTCGCGTAGGAGTAAATGATTAGGGCCGGTATAAATACGACCGGATTCTTCCGCTCTATTGGCATAAATATATTCAATTTTAGAAATTTTGAACTGATAAGGCCGTAAGATTTCGAATAACAGACTGCTTGGGGCGGGCGATTGCGCAAGGGCCTCGATGTCGATGTACATCAAACCATTTTTTTGCTGTACTATTTTTTCTTTTAGGGTTTGAATAGCGAAGCTGTACAATGCTTCAACCTGTCTGAAAATGTCGATGTTTTGGCTAAAGGTTTTTTCGAGCTGTGGATTAATTTGTTGCAAACTAGGAATCACTTGTTTACGGATAGCGTTGCGTACGTATTTGATATCACTGTTCGATTGATCTTCTCTGTAGGCTATTTGGTGCAATTTAGCGTATTCCTGTATTTGTTGTTTGGTCGCGAACAACATAGGACGTATACGTTTTTTTTGCTTAGGCCAAATACCGTGCAAACCACGAATTCCACAACCTTTAGTTAGGTTCATCAAGATTGTTTCAACGACATCATTCTGATGATGTGCTACTGCAACCGCATCGAATTGTTCCGTTTGGCATAATGTATCAAACCAATCATAACGAAGTTTTCTAGCGAGGGCTTGTAGATTGGTTTTAGGGGCCTGAAGCAATTGAGGAGTATCAAAAGTTTTGCTAAAAAATGGAACATTTATGGATGAAGCTGCCGCTTCAACAAATTCAGCATCATCGTTTGATGCCTTTCCCCTTAATTGATAATTGCAGTGTGCGACGGCAAAATTGATGCGCGCTCGATGACACAAGTGAAGCAATACCATAGAATCTAGTCCACCACTGACTCCGATCAAAATTTTATCTCTTGACAAGCGGAGTAGGTCGTTGTCTTGAAGGTATGTAATGAAATCCGATAACATAGTAGGAAGCATAGCGCTTTTTCGAATAATATAAATATAAAGCCTTATATTAGCTAAGCTTAAAATTACAAAAAATTAATTCTGAAATGCCCAAATTGATTACAAACCTCTCATATCTTTATTTTTTCGTTTTAGTTTCAGCCTGTGGGACGACTCAAAAAATTCGTTTGCAAGATTTAGAAAGCCGGATGCGTACCATCGAACTTGAGAACAGCCGACTTCTCAAAGAGAATACAGCTATCAAAGCTCAATTACAAGTTTTGCTCAATAATTTACCCAAACCAGGAACAGGGGGACCGTCTAATAACCCTACAGGAATTGCATCTGCTGTACTAAGCTTTGATAAAACCATCCATAATTTCGGAACAATAGCAGCCGGGGCAGCGGTGACGCATCAGTTTCGATTTAGAAATACGGGAGATTATCCACTTTTGATCAAAAATGCCAAAGCAAGCTGCGGCTGTACCGTTCCGCAATATCCCAAAGACCCTATCGCAGTTGGCGAAGAAGGAATCATCGAGGTTACCTTTAATTCGAAAGGCAAATCAGGCAATCAACACAAGTCGATTACAATTACCGCCAATACCAACCCTGCTGATACGCGGTTGTATATAAAAGCACAAATTATGGACTAATTTTTTAAGCAATTAAGCATGGCTAAACGCAACTATATACCTCCCGTCAAATCTGAAGCAATGCCAGATAGGACTACTAAGCCTCAACAGGAAGATGTAGGCTTTGGAAGTATTGTTTCAAACAAAAAAGATCGTTACATCAACAAAGATGGTTCTTTTAATGTAGTGCGTAATACCACAGGATTTGGTCAATTATATTTGTATCAATGGTTAGTCTTAATAAGTTGGACCAAATTTTTTGTGATTACGGTTGTTTTTTATTTTGTCATTAATTGTTTTTTTGCAAGCCTTTATCTGTTTAATGGCATCGAAAATATGTCTGGTGTCAGTCAGGACGGAATGACCCCTTTTTGGACCGCCTTTTTTTTTAGTGTTCAAACATTAACAACTGTTGGTTATGGTTCTATCAGTCCGGTTGGTTTTGGCGCTAATTTTATTGCTGCCATTGGAGCCCTTACGGGGCTGATGACATTTGCTTTAGGAACGGGTTTGTTGTTTGCGCGTTTTTCCAAACCTAGAGCGGATATTGTTTTTAGCCACCACGCATTGGTATCTCCCTATCTTGAGAAAGAGGCCCTAATGTTTCGATTGGCCAACAAAAGACGCAATATGCTCACCAATCTACGCATCGAAGTTATTTGTACTTGGATAGCGACCGATCAGGAAGGTCAGAGTATACGGAAATATAAGCATTTAGATGTCGAAAGAGATCATTTGTCGATGTTGCCTTTAAGTTGGACAGTAGTCCACCCAATTGATAAGGAGAGTCCCTTATCAAAAATGTCGGCGCGTTCTTGTCAGGCAGTAGATGTAGAGATTATTGTAATTTTAGAAGCCTACGATGATACCTTTGCTAATATTATTCGCCGGCATACTTCTTATAAGTTTGATGAAATCATCTGGCAGGCAAAATTTGATAAGATGTTTTATTTTAACAAAGCTGGACATTCTGTATTGGAACTAAATAAAGTCAACGATTACTCAGAATTATCTTGATAATAAGAGGAATTATAGCCCAAGATATAACTTAGGCCTTTTCCTAGACATTCTACGACAGGGCTTATTAGTGCGATACTCATACAAAATAAGGTAGCAATAATACGATAGGCCACTTTTGTGTGAGTCACAACTTGACTTTCTGAACAAATTAAAGAATCCCATCGGCCAGCCTGATTGCTATTCTGATAAGCGATTCTCCATTGTCTGAAACTTTCTTCCTGTGCATAGGCCGGTATTTCTAGGGGGTGCATTCGATAGGCCAATTGAGGAATTTCGCGCCATGCTTTTTGCATAAATACAGCACGGACAGCAAGCTGTAAATACCAGGCTATATACAAGCGAATGAAACGTCGGTTGAAACCCCAGTTGACGATAGAAATACGACAGCTTTTGGTGTCTAAGTACTGCTGAATGTGATATGCCTCGTGTACAATTAAGTCGAGTTTTTCGGACGTGCTTAGTTGATGATAGTTTTTGCAATACAGCCTTAATTTCGTGCCCCCTCCGGTTGAGGGTAAGACCGTGCCTATCACGGAGGATTGTTGCATAAACCAAGGTAAACCATCAATACAATCTACGAATTCCCAGGAGATATTAGGATACAGTATGGTTATTGTTTCGCGGATTGATGCATCAAACTCAAAGTGTTTCGGTCGGAATATTTGTTGTATTTGCTGTCGTATGGGCATGAGTTGAAAAAAAAATTTGGGTTCTCACAGGTTGTTAAATTGATGCATTCCAAATTACACTATTTATTTGAACCAAGGCCTAATTTAGATTTTATATCTTTATATTTGCAACTATTCATTCATATGCCAAATCAAATTATGTCTGTGCACCAATCCGAAATCACCTCTTGGTTTAAACAACTTCAGGACTCTATTTGCCAACAGTTAGAACAGCTTGATGGTAAAGCCCAATTTAAAGAAGATTTGTGGGAACGCCCAGAAGGCGGCGGTGGACGTACAAGAATTATTCAGGAAGGGACTATTATCGAAAAAGGCGGGGTAAATTTTTCGGCGGTTGAAGGGGCAATGCCTAGTAAATTATTGGGATTATTAAAGGTAGATAATACAGGCAATGAACCAGTTAATTTTTTCGCAACAGGCGTTTCTATTGTTTTGCACCCTCAGTCACCTAGAACCCCAATTATTCATATGAATATTCGTTATTTCGAAATGTCAAATGGTATGTGGTGGTTTGGAGGGGGAATTGATTTAACACCTCACTACATAGACGAGCAATTAGCCTGTGATTTTCATCAACATTTAGCCCGCGTTTGCCAAGTTCATAACGCAGACTATTATCCTAGGTTCAAAACCTGGGCAGACGAATATTTTTATTTACCACATCGAAAGGAAACGCGTGGAATTGGGGGGATTTTCTTTGACAGGCTACAAGAAGGTCCATCGATGAATAAGGCACAGCGCTGGGCGTTTGTTCAAGATGTCGGACGTGCCTTTGTTCCTTTGTATCAACATCAGGTAGCAGCTACACATTCTTTGCCCTTCACGAACGAACAACAACAATGGCAACAACTCAGACGAGGCCGTTATGTCGAATTTAACTTGGTTTGGGACCGGGGGACTAAATTTGGTCTTGAGACCAATGGGCGAACCGAATCAATTTTGATGAGTTTGCCCTCTAATGCTTCTTGGGCCTATGCTTTTGAGCCCAAAGAGGGTAGTCCTGAAGCTTTTACTTTGGATAAGCTCAAGAAAGGAATCGATTGGGCTGGCCTTAGTAGTAATTAATCTTCCGTGTTTCTACACCTTGGCTTTGGTCTCCAATATATTTAATTTTGTGCACCCAATTCTCATTTTTATCGTATTGATAACGGTACGAAACTATTTTCTGTAAGTTGCCTTGATTGTCAAATATTTGTTCTCTAGTAATATCTTTTTGTTCATTTACTTCAAACAAAGACCGAATAGAATAAGCATCACAATCATTCGTTTGATTTTTAAGACGATAAGTCAGTTCTTCTTTGATACAACCCTTGTCGTCGTAGATTTTAACTATTTTGCAGGGCAAAAGATGGGCTTGTTTTGCAAGGCTGTAGCTAATTTGAGTAGCAAGGCCTGTAGCGTTGTTTTCAATATCTATGTGAAAATTAATACTACTATCTAACAAAATCGAACGGATGCTTCTTTGGGCACCCCGGGCATCGAGTTTATACAGCCAATAGTTTTGGGGATAGTAATTGTTCGTACTTGTTTCTAAAACTTCGGCTATCCAAAGGCTATCGCCTGAATAATGATAATTGGACCACTTTTTTTGGTGGTTAGCCCCAAATTGTATCACACGCGTTATCAGACCTTTTTTTGTAAATCGAGTACTGTATTGCTGTTCAATCTGATTGGCCTGAAAAGCTTGATAATGCTCATACTTTTGTAAGGTAATCTCTTTAACAGGCCCTTTTAAATTCATACGAATCCAATCATTCATATTGGATTCATCAGACTGACAAGCCGTCAGGAGACTGATTAGGCAAATACCTTTGAACAAATAAAATAAAGCTATTGATATTCTCGTCATTTTGCATTAATTTGTGCTAGACACAAAGTTGGCATAATTTATTCAAAAATTCAATATTGAGAAGCTACTTTTGTACTAAATACACCCTTTTGAAGATCAAATGTACCTAACGAATAATATAAAATATTGCTGTATTATCCTCATTATATTGCTTACATATAATAATGGGTACGCATGCAATAGAGGCGATCATCATTCGATAATGCACCACTACAATAGTTCCGAATCGGTTTTTAAAGGTCGGGTACTTTGGGTGGGTCGCCCGCACCGTAAAAAAGAGTCTTTCATCGACGTTCAGACAGAAATTAGCTGTGCTTTTGTTCTTTTTGAGGTGCTAGAAGCCTTCAAAGGATGTCAGGTAGGACAACAACTATGTATTGGAGTTTTGCCTGCGGTCTTAACTAATTTTGTTCCAACTACACAGCATTTAATTTATGCATCCAAGGATATTAATTATGCTTTTTTAATTACCGAAACAACTTGTGCATTCAACGACTCCTTGGGTATTAGTAAGCATCAGCTGCTTTTAAATCTTGACAAAAAGCATAACGGGTACCTCCAAGAAAGGTCTGCAACGGGCGAAACTTGGGCAGAAGGGCGCTTAAAAAATGGACAGCCCGAGGGGCCTTGGAAGTATTATGCACTCAGTGGTGAGTTGCAAATATCAGGGAGTTATTCAGAGGGGCTTGCTGTTGGCAAGTGGCAAACTTTTTATCATACAAGCGATCAAAACTACAAGATATTTAAAGCGATACAATCTGGCGCATTGGCTTATAAAACAAGCGCGTATCATTTTATTGGCTTAGATTCTTCTAAAGACCATCAATTTCGATATCAAATAACTTATTCGGTGAATCAAGATACGATGCAAGAATTTTTTTATCACAATAAATTATTGCTTGCCAAAGAAATTGATTATTTTAAAGGTCTTAAACACGGAAAAGAATTATCATATGCTGTTTCAGGGGACCTTTTAAAAGAATACAATTTTATAAACGATCAATTAGAAGGCCCGTTTGTTGAGCTTAGATTTGAAAATAAAAATCAGGGCAATTTTATCCGGGTAAAAGGACACTATCGTGCTGACCGTAAGGTTTCAGAGAACCAATACATATATCAAAATAACCAGCTAATTCAGGTTATTAATACCCTTAAATGATTTTAGAGAGTGTCAATTACAAACATTTTTAGAATTTATACTTAATAAACCCCTAAATTAAGTTATTATGTACGGATTAGTAAACAAGGCTATTGAAGGCCTAGTTGTTTCAGAGTTTGGCGCCCAAAAATGGCAACAGATTAAAGAAAAAGCTGGTTATCACGAAGAAACTTTTATTAGTATGATTTCTTATGATGATTCAATTACCTACAATTTAGTGGGTGCAGCTTCCGAAATTACAAATGTTTCTCCTGAGAATCTATTAGAAGCTTTTGGTAGCTATTGGGTCAAATATACTGCAGAAGAAGGTTATGGTGATATGCTCAAAATGGGCGGAGATAATTTTGTAGATTTTCTAAACAACTTAAATGATTTGCATCAGCGTGTTGGTTCAATGATGCCTGGCTTGGTTCCACCTTTTTTCGAAACAGAGGGCTTGGGAGATAAGAAAATTAAATTAACTTATATTTCCAAACGTGTAGGCTTAGTACCGATGGTCATTGGATTATTAAAAGGTTTGGGCGAACGATTCGAGATCAAGAACCTACAAATTCACAATGAAGCTACCCTACACGAAAAGGATGAATATTTTACGCAATTCATCCTTGAGTGGAACTAATTTTATCGATGCAAGACCTCAACGTATTTACTAGAGAACAACTCAAATCTATCTTCCCATTTCATGTGATGGTTGGAGAAGATATGCAACTAATACAGGTAGGTGACCTAATTAAAAAATTAATTAATCAATTAGAGTTAGGAACTTCTTTGTTTACGTATTTTGAAATCAAAAATGCGCGAAAAGCACTTAAATTTTCTGATATTGTTGATGCCGCTGATAAGTTGTATTATTTGAATGCTTTGTGCGGGAATTTAACACTGAAAGGCGCTTTTTACCCTACCGCTAATGGCAATCAACTTATTTATATTGGTAATATGTTGCCTATACAAATACTATCTAATGTAGGAACACAGGTCAATTTAAAAGATTTCCCTATCTACGATTCTTTTCCTGATTTTCTCTTTATCCAAAGAGCGAACGAACGGACCATCCAAGAACTAAAACTATCTAATCAAAAGATATTTGCTAATAGGTCATTTACTGAAAAGATATTTTCATCCATGATTGATGTGGTGGTGGTACTAAGTCCTAACTATGAAATTATACGATTGAATGATAGTTTTTATAAAATAATGAAGTATTCTGAAGAAGAACTTATCGGGCAACCTTTTGAGGTCTTGCTATCTAGGGCAAGCAAACGAAAAATAAAAACCTGTCTTCAACGAATCAAAGAGGATAGTTTTATCAATTTAGAGATAGATTTGATCGATGCTTATCGCAAAAACATCTCATTTTCAATCTCCTTGTCAGCAATAATTGATTCTTCAGGAGAAGCGGAGGCTATCTTATGCGTCGCACAAGACATTACCTTACGTAAAAAAATAGAAGAAGAAAAAACAAAAAGTATTAAAGCTGCTATTGAGGCAGAAAATGCTATCAAACAATCCGAAAAATTAAAAAAGATTAATGATGAATTAATGATGAGTAGAAATGAAATTAAAAAGTCGCTCGACGAAAAAGATATTCTACTCAGAGAAATTCACCACCGTGTCAAAAATAACATGCAGGTTATAACTTCGATGCTGAGTTTGCAATCAAGTTACATAGAAGATGCTAAAATCTTAGATGTTTTTAAAGTAAGTCAACAGAGAATTAATTCTATGGCTTTGATACACGATATGCTTTATCATACCGACGATTTTACCAAGGTAAATTACACTGACTACTTAAATGAACTCTTCAAATCTACAGTAGCTTCCTTTTTTTATGACCAAAATTTTGTGCAGTTCAAAATATATGTAGCTCAAAAGTACCTCAATCTAGATACGGCAATTCCCTTAGGTTTATTGATTAATGAGATACTCACTAATTCTTTTAAATATGGGGTCAAAAATGAGTCGAAAGATTTAGTTTACATTCGGATTGAGGCCTTAGATTATCCTAATTTCATACTTAAAATAGGGGATAACGGTACAGGCATTCCCGCCAAACATAATTACAAAACCTCCAATTCCTTAGGGATTAAATTAATTTACAAACTTACAGCTCAGCTACAGGGGACGGTTTCTTTTGATACTACTAGGGGCAAAGGAACGCATTATAAAATCCATTTCCAGGAAATTACTAATGTTTTTTAATGCCCTACAAACTTTCTAAGTAATCTAATTCTTCTTCATAATCAAATTGTAAATCTTCGTGTAATTTTGCGATAGCTTTTTGAATATTCAAAATTTGACGCTCGTAGAGGTTGCCAAGTTGAACACTTTTAAAGATAGAGGGTCTGATTTTTTTGAGTTGTGTACAATAAAAAAGTAGGAGCTCTACCTCAGTTGCTTTTTTGGAGGAATATCGTATATATTTTCGAAGGTCCCGAAGTATTTTACGGCAGCTTTTTTTGGTATAATAAAAGCTTTTTACGTTTATTGCCTCAAACTGTTCAAGCATCCACTCTTGTATTGAACGAATGTACTGCTCTTCATTATTTGCTTCAAAAATTAAGTAAGTCAACAAGTCTTTGTTGTCTTTTTTAAACTTAGCCAATCGTAGACACAATTGCATTAAGTCCTCTTTTTCGTAGTACTTTAATTCTTTTTTCAATTCAGTAATGGTAGCTGTTTTCATGATTGGAGCTATTTTACCTTAGGTTTTTATAAGTTTTAGATGGGAAATCATTTGATCTGTCTGGTTTAGGTCTTTTATTTGAACATAATAAATACCTGCTGGAATTTGCTTCAAATTAATAGATTGCTCTTGACCTTCAAAAACTTCAGCTATAATTTGTTGCCCTTTTGCATCGAAAATTTGCAGCTGATATGTAGAGCTAGTTGGGCACAAAAGTAAGGTTTGTTCGTTCGCCGGATTAGGAGCAATCGAATACAAAGAATTGTTGTCATTGATGGCAGGTGTTTTGATGGCAGTAGTTCCGGATGATTGATAAATTGGTAGCTCTATTCTCGAAGGATGTAGCGTGGAGAAGTACAAACTGTTGTCAGCCTTTCTTGCGGTATAGGTTTGATTTTGGAAGGTATAAACTTGACCGTCATTAGGGTTGCGTCTAAAGAATTCCCCATCTTCAATAGGGATATTAGGGTTGGATTGATAGCGTGGGAAATTGCTGCTACTAATCAATACCTTGATAGTATGATTGTTGCCAAATGTATATGCTACAGGAAGCATTTCGAGTTGTAATTCGTAGATTTGACCAATATTTATATTACTAAAAGTTGCGCTATCATTTTCTTGCCCTTGATAAATTGAACGAGCATATTCCCTTGCTCGGGCATTAACAGCCCCTTCTACCACATTATAAATGCGACCATCTGGATAAACATCAAGTATACGGACAAAAAAGTCAGTGTCTGTCAGACCATTAGCGCTTGTCTGCGGTGTAGAAGAAACATATAAAGTTGCTTTAGGAAAGCCTATGATCGATAGTGTGTCGTTTAGGGGCGCCGATTCAAATCTGAGCACACCCGGATGATACATTGTGTAAGACGCAAAGTTAGTATCTGCATAATTCATTTGCCCTTGCGCATAGCGATCATCTTGTGGCGTCCGAACCAACATATTGGCACCCCCTATGGTCAGGACCGGTTGGTCAGGATCATGTTCGTAGGTCAGGCTGCCTTCGTCAACAACGGGCGGTTGATGGTCCAAACTTCCATCTTGATGCAAATAAAAGTTGTTAAAAGAAACCTCTTGTGGAGACAAAGGGAAGCTATCGCTGTTGTACCAATAATTTCCAGTATTTGTTTGATTTGTGGTACTGTCTATCGGACCCATTACATAAAAACGAACATCTGCAACCTGGTTTTTAAAATCGGGAATTTGCGGCATACGTACCGTATCGCCCAAACTAAAGGGGGTAGGGCCGACGAACAAAGGTACATCAATTAGTAATGTATTGGTACTGCCGGTACCAAGATCAATTTCTACCGGTACTTGTGGCAAACCTGTTAGTCCACCAAGATAATTGGCCATTTGAGGAATACTAATGTCATAGTCTGCTGCAGGAACTCTAAAATTGATACCTGCGCTGCTCTGCCAGGTCTGACTTTCAGGGATGCGAACGATAGGGTCTCCTAATCGGACATAACCACGCTGATTCAAGTTGTAACGGTACCAGGCCAACAGTTCGTTATTAAATAATTGGTCAACCTGAAGATTATTGAGATCGATGCTGTCGATAGGAAGTCCTAAAATAGACTCTACATTATCAGGATATGTAATATCTCCGCTTTTTTTGGAGGCGATTGTTTGATGTGCCCAAGGGCCAATAACTAACTTTTGAAGTTTTTGATTGCTGCCGCTAATAGACGAACGCATGCGTTGCCAAGTATCGATCTGACCATTGATAAAAATATCATACCATCCCGTCAGATGATAGGCGGGGACGTTCATGTTGCGATAGCGTGAAAACAGGCCCTGAGGATCGCCTTCTCCCAATAGGTTTACGCTTGCTCTGCTAGCATCAAGTTCTAAGCGGGCAATCGAATTAGGATAGGCAGTTGCGAGGGCACTATTTCCTAATTGAGCAGTAGTTAGATGATGTATGCCAATATCAATAACGTCTTGTTTGTTACTAAAACCAAAATCAAAGGGCGTATGTAGATTATTGAGTAAGTCATTGTCTGTACCAATGCTGTCTTGTATATCCATTAACTGTCCTGTAATCCATCCACTTGTAAGCATGGTTCTGTAGACTCCATTATTGTATCCGGTGCAATTATAATGTTCGTTCGTGGCGACGATAGGCAGCAAACATTTTAAGCCTTTTGCAGTAGTATCTATAGCTGACGCTGCAGCCAATTGATACTGACTATTGCCCAATGCAGAGGCCCCAAACATTCCAACGCTACCGTTGCAGACACGCGCAGTGGTGTCGATAATACCGTCGTTGTTTAAGTCGAAATCCTTGGTCCATTGATGCAATAAATACTCCAAACTTGTCAAACCATCTTGATGCCAACGGCCATTAAAAGAATCATTTGGAAGGCTAATGTCAAGACTATGATTGTGTTGATGATAAGGGGCTTTTTGCCAACCGTCACTGTACATAGGGAGGTATACGCCTTCAGCATCATATCGCCCTCGCATATCTTGTACAGCATAGGCGTAACCCAAGAAAGGAAACACGACTCCACCAACATTGTCCGAGGATTTGTTGTAGGGCGTTCTGCTAAATACAAGGGGAAGCTGATAGGGGTTAGGGTTGACTATACTGTCTCCGTTATTATCTATGATATAGGGGTAAATGATTAGCTGAGTTCCCTTTGGGATGAGTTCGATGCTAAGGGTGTCGGCCCCTAGAACCGTACTAATTACAAAGCTATCGCTCGTAATAGGCAAATAAACATCTGTACTGAGTGTAACACCGCCTGGCATTGGAATTGACAAGGTTGTTTTGGTTGAAAATTCAGCGACATCATCTAATGTACCATTATTGTTTTGGGCTTTCGACCTAGGCACAAGACAGATACTTATTAGAAAGGCCAGAATACTATTTCTCATAAATGTTAATTTAGAACAGACACCGTGGTACCCACAAGCTTAAACAGTAAGCACACACACACGATTTTTACTTCTAGGCCAATACTTCTAATGAAAAATGAGCAGAATAAGTAGGTCTTAGTCAAGTTTCAGTACATCCAAGAAGGCCTTCTGCGGGACTTGTACATTGCCTACTTCTCTCATTTTCTTTTTTCCTTTTTTCTGTTTTTCTAACAATTTTCTTTTTCTAGAAATATCACCACCATAGCATTTAGCGGTAACATCTTTGCGTAATGCAGAAATATTTTCACGGGCAACAACCTTGGCACCGATAGCTGCTTGAATGGCAATCTTAAATTGTTGTTTGGGTAAAATATCTTTGAGCTTAGCACACATTCTTTTTCCAAAAGATACTGCTTTTGTTTTGTGAATCAAACTAGAAAAAGCATCGACATTTTCGCCATTAAGCAACACATCTAATTTTACCAATTCGGATTGTCTGTAGTCTAGTGGCGTGTAGTCAAAAGAAGCATAACCTCTTGAGATTGTTTTGAGACGGTCATAAAAATCGAACACAATTTCAGCCAAAGGAAGTTCAAAGGTAATTTCTAATCTGGAAGTGGTCAAATATTGTTGGTTTTTCAAAATCCCTCTTTTGTCCATGCAAAGTTTGATAATGCCCCCGATATACTCGGGTTTGGTAATGATTTGGGCACGAATATAAGGTTCTTCAACATAGTCAAGTTGGTTCGGCCCTGGCAAATCATTAGGAGTATTGATGGTCAGCTTTTCTCCTTTGTTAGTGTACGCGAAATAAGAAACGTTGGGAACCGTAGTCAATACATTTTGGTCGTATTCGCGTTCCAGGCGTTCTTGAATAATTTCGAGGTGCAACATACCCAAAAAACCACACCTAAACCCAAAGCCTAGTGCAACAGATGTTTCGGGTTGAAAAATAAGCGAGGCATCATTGAGTTGTAATTTGTCAAGGGCATCTCTTAAATCTTCAAAATCCTCATTTTCAATGGGGAACAAACCAGCAAATACCATCGGTTTTACATCTTCAAAACCTTGAATAGATTGATCGCAGGGTGTTTCTTGCAGGGTTATCGTATCACCAACTTTTATCTCTTTAGAATCTTTTGTTCCGGTAATGACATAGCCTACGTTCCCAGCCTGTATGCTGTCTTTGGCTACCTGTTCCATTTTTAGGATACCAATTTCATTGGCAAAAAATTCAGAGCCGGCATTAAAAAAGCGAATCGCATCATTTTTCTTGAGTTGCCCATTGAAAACTCTGAAATAGGCAATCACACCTCGATATTTATCAAACATTGAATCAAATATCATAGCTTGTAAAGGCATTTTAATATCACCCGACGGCGCGGGGATTCTGTCAATAATTGCTTCAAAAATAGCATCAACGCCTACACCGGTTTTGCCTGAGGCTAATATGATTTCTTCCGCTTCGCAACCCAACAAATCAACTACTTCATCTGACATAACCTCTACCTGTGCAGAAGGCATATCTACTTTATTCAAAATCGGTATGATTTCCAGGTCGTTTTCAAGTGCCAAATAAAGATTCGAAATAGTTTGTGCTTGCACACCCTGACAGGCATCAACAAGTAATAATGCACCTTCGCAGGCAGCGATAGATCGAGAAACTTCGTACGAAAAATCGACATGTCCAGGAGTATCAATCAAATTGAAAGTATATTCTTCGCCTTTGTGTTGATAACTAAGCTGAATTGCATGAGATTTGATTGTAATACCTCTTTCTCGTTCCAAGTCCATGTTGTCGAGTGCTTGGTCTTGCATTTTTCTTTCAGAAATGGTTTGGGTCATTTCTAGCATTCTGTCGGCGAGTGTC
>CAJQQM010000110.1 GCA_905480485.1 uncultured Aureispira sp. | reverse complement strand
ACCGTTATTGGATACCCCGAGAGTCGGATCATTTTAGCTCAATGTGTGAGTTACCTTTCGTCCTCACCCAAAAGCAATGCGGCCTATATGGCCATCAACAAAGCGCAGCAATTAGTCAAGCAGACCGGTGACTTATCGGTCCCTATCGGGCTTAGAAATGCCCCAACCAAATTGATGAAACAACTTGATTATGGCAAAACCTACCAATATGCCCATGATTACCCAGGCAATTTTATAGCGCAAGAATTTATGCCCGATGAAATAGCCGGAAGCAAATTATATGACCCCGGCGACAACCCCCGCGAACAAGGCTTACGCAATTACCTTAAATCCAACTGGAAAGACAAGTACGATTATTAGAAAGCACGTTGTTTGGAATCGATAATGATGGTTACTGGGCCATCGTTGGTAAGTGAAACTTGCATATCGGCCCCAAACTGCCCCGTCCCGACGGCCTTTCCTAATACTTTTTGAATCTGCTCAACAAATTGTTCGTACATCGGTATTGCCTTGTCGGGCTTGGCTGCTTTGATAAAAGAAGGACGGGTACCTTTTTTGATATTGGCGTGCAGGGTAAACTGACTGACAACAATGATATCGCCCTCAACATCCTTGACCGACAGATTCATTTTACCATCGTTATCAGAAAATATTCGGAGACCGACAATTTTGTTGCACAACCAGTCGATATCTTCTACAGTATCGGCCGCCTCTACCCCTAACAACAACAGCAAGCCCTTGTTGATAGCAGCTTTTACCTGCCCGTCTATCCGGACAGACGCTTCCTGCACCCTTTGTAAAACAACGCGCATACTTAGTTGGCTTGATTGTAGGCCGTAATTCTTTTTTTGCGTGAAGCTAGCAGGCGTTCTAAACTGCCCAACCATTTACGTTCGTTCACCAAGGGCTTCAGCACCTTCATTTTGGCAATGTATTCCTCTGCTTTGGCAAAATTGTCGGACCACATATGCGCCTCTGCCAACATCAGACAGGTGAAACGGCTTACTTTCTTGTTGATACGTGCTTTTTTGTCGTCAGGCGCTGATTCGCGCATCGCATTTTCCCAGCTTTCTATCACTTTTGAAGCATATTGAAGTACCTCGGCACGCTGTCCCAAATCGTTGAGTTTGGGGTATGCCAACAATACATTTTCATAGGCGATCTGATATTCGGGGTAGCTCATTTTTTTGTGGTAAAACAAGCGGACATATGCCTTTCTTGACTTAATCGGATAGCCGAATCGGTTGTCCAGCATATTCCCGACTTTCTGCATATTTTTGCGCATCAGCTCATCTTCATAAGCGCGTAAAAAGGAGGATTGATTGATTAGATTTTGTGCCTCCTGTCTTGTTTTGAATTGCTTGGTGTTTTTGGTGCTGAATCCCCCGCTACCAACGGCTATTTCGTCCATAATCATCTCACCGGTTGGTGTAATAACCTGAATATGTACGGCATGCTTGCCCTGTACCGACCCATAATAAACTGTTGTGCTGACCGTCTCACCATTCGAATTTTTACTTTTGGTCGTTTTGCCTTTCACCTGTGCATTGCCTTTCTCAAAGCCTTTGAGCGTGACGATAATCTGAAGCGCATTTTCATTGACGGCTTTCAAACCAGCCACGTTGATGTGGTTGTTTTTTATTTTTTCGGTATCATACACCTTGAGGTAATAAGGTTCGGTGGCCTGCATTTTGGAAGGTATCATAACCTGCCGCTTGACGGGCTTTACTACTTGCAACTTGGTAGGAGGTACCAAATTGCTATTCGCACCGCCGGCACGATTGTAAACACGCATCGCTTGCTGATAAATAGCTTCGAACTTGGCTTCTTCTTCAAGATATTTGACTGCTGCTGCTTTGTATTCGTTTTCGGCGGCATTCAATTCCATCTGATAATTTTGCATAGCCTGCTGATAATTGGCTTCATGCATCGCCACTTCCTGGTCATAAGCTGTTCTTAAAGCCTGATTTTTATGTTCATAATCGAGTAAAACCGTAGAATTGTAATTATCAACCCCCTTGACAGGCATTAAAGGAAATTGCACATATCGATAATTAATTTCCTTGGTTTCGAAACGCTGCGCAAAACAATTGAACGAAACACAAGCGCTAAGTAATAGTAAAGTAATTTTCATAGGAGAACATGTTTTTGTAGACTTTAAATATAGTATAATTTGAGGATTACCCGAAGATTCAATGATTCAGTTACAGAAAATCTTCTAAATTCGTGTAGTATTTAAACATCTATTTGCAAAGTCTATGCCTATATACTTTACCCTAAAAAATATTAAGCTGACTCTAAGGCTAAAATAATTATATCTTTGCCGCTTTAACAGTTTTATTAGTTTAATTTTGCCAGTAATATGAACAGTAACCCTCTTTTATTTGTATTAGATACGGTATCACAACAATAAACTAATCTATGGATTCAATTACGCAGGCTACCTTAGGGGCAGCTGTAGGTCAAGCAATATTAGGAAAAAAATTAGGTAATAAAGCCATTTTTTTGGGTGCTGTTGCAGGCACAATACCCGATTTAGATGTACTCTCAAGACTGTTTTTGGACCATGAAATCTATGGTTTAATTTACCACCGTGGCTTTACACACTCTATTGCTTTCACCGTGCTTCTTGCCCCTGTTTTTGGCTGGTTTACTCAGCTTTACTACCAAAAAGGACTACACCATCACAGAACAACACAATCTTTGCTAGCTGTTTTTTGGGCCGGACTTTATGCGCTATTATTGGTTGCTTTGGCGGCAGGCAGTTACTTTAGTTTTAGCCCCGTTTTGATATCCTTAACCCTCTTAGCTACATTTGGTGCTTACAAACTGTACCGACACCTACACAAAAAAATTAGCCAACCCGATACGAGCAAATACGACGTTTCGCTATTTGCTTTTAGCACTATGTATTTCTTTGCCTTTCTGACGCATTGGCTTATTGATGCTTGCACGGCTTACGGCACTCAAATATTTGAGCCTTTTTCGCGTTTTAGAGTTGCATTCAATAATATATCAATCGTAGACCCGCTGTATACAGTCCCGATGATAATTGGCTTGATGGTGGCCTTATTTGCCAAAAATTATGCGACCAAAAAAAGAGCGAACTACATCGGCATCGGTGTTGCTTCCTTGTACCTAGCTTCTACGTTTTACACCAAAAGTATTATGAATAAAGTGGTGGCTGCTAACCTCAACGAACAGAACATACAATTTGAAGAATACATTACCTATCCCTCTATCTTCAATACTGTACTTTGGCAGACAACCATCAAAACAGCAGATGCCTATTATTACGGCTATTATTCTATGCTAAGCAAAGAAAAAACCATTCAATTTATCAAACTTCCCAAAAACCATGATTTAATTGAAAAATATAAAGGGGAAGAATACTTGAACATTTTGCTTTGGTTTGCCAACGGTTATTATAATGTGGTCGAACAAGCAGACGGCTCGATTGTATTCAATAACCTTCGTTTTGGTATGATGGGTTTGCCAGAAGATAGCAGCGTCCCCCAAGAAGACCAATACATCTTCCGTTTCAAATTAACCGAGAAAAATGGTGAATTTGATGTGGAAGAATACCGCGACTTTGACCAACTAGATATGGGGGAAATGGCGGAAACCTTGTGGAGTCGAATCAAAGGACAAGAATAAGCTATCGTTCGAAAACTTATCAAGCTGTAGGTTCTCAACACCACCGCGGGCATCTCTAATTTAAATAAATACTACATGTGTAGGTGATTTTTATGTTTTCTGTCTATATTTAGTCAGTGATCACTAGCCTATTCCTTTTCTTCACAACTCTACCAATATAGTAGCGTGTAGTATTATTTATACCATGGATTCTAAACAATTAATTGATACATCTTCTTCTACTCAAAAAGGCCAACTCAAACTTTTTGACTTGACTATGATTGTGGTGAGTTTTGTTATTGGAATGGGTATTTTCAAAACCCCTTCAGTAGTGGCAGAAGCTGCCTTAACTCCTACCTTGTTTTTCGTGGCGTGGATCTTGGGTGGTGGTATCGCTCTTTGTGGGGCATTAACCTATGCAGAAATTGGTTCAAGATACCCCGTTACAGGTGGTTATTACAAGATATTTTCTAAATGTTATCACCCTTCTATTGCCTTTTCTATCAATTCTATCATCATTGTTTCTAATGCTGCATCTGTCGCAGCTGTGGCTTTATTGGGTGCTGAATACATCGGCAACGTGGCCTTAGATGGAGTAAAAGACCCGACAACGGCTAAAATGTGGATAGCAGGGATTTGCATCTTTCTTTTTTACGGTTTAAATTTATTTGGACTTAAAATGAGTGCTATTGCTCAAAATATCCTCATGCTTTTCAAGATTGGACTCTTGATGATTATGATTGCCGCGCTATTTGTGGCACCCGATGCGAATAGCGCGCTCGTTGTTAATAGTAGTTCGTATAACTGGTCAGACATGGGCCGTGCATTAGGCATAAGTTTGATCGCGGTTACCTTCACCTATGGAGGAATTCAACAAACGATGAACATGGGAGGCGATGTTAAGAATGCTCGAAAAATTATGCCTAGGTCTATTATCATGGGTGTTTTAATTATTTTAACGATGTATATGGCTGCCAATTATGCCTATTATCGAGTTATTGGATTCGAACAGCTTGCTACGACCGAATCGATCGCTGCTGTTATGACGAGTCATTTATTTGGTTCGGCAGGCTTTAAAATTGTATCCTGGTTGTTTTTCTTTTCTGTATTGGGCTACGTAAATGTAATGTTGATTGCCAACCCTAGAGTTTTGTATGCGATGAGCGACGAAGGGACACTTCCTAAAGTGCTGGCCAAAACAAATCCTAAAACCGGGGTTATGACCGTAGGATTAACTGCGTTCACAATATTGTCAATCGTTACTTTGTTTTATGCCAAGGAGTTTGATGTAATCTTGAATTATATCATGTTTTTGGACAGTATTGGGATGGCTACATCTGCTGGGACCATTTTTATATTAAGACGCAAAAAAGTGGGAGAAGCTGAGGCCACCTTTAGAGTTCCTTTATACCCCTTATTACCTATTTTGTATATACTTGCCTATATCGTTGTCGCAGCAAGTGTTTACAACAAAGATGCGAATGCAGGCAATATGGGTATGCTTATATTTGTTGCATTTTTGGCCATCTATTTCATCCGAAACGGGTGGAGCAAAGCAAGCAAAAAATCAACTAATTAAACCGTCTTATTGCGCTCTAGAAAAATTGCAAATTCGCTCAATGAATCTGAAAAGTTCTCTCGACCAAAACCAATACGAATATAAGAACCATCATAGTGAAACATTTCGGCAGGCACCGTCATAATAGACGCTTGTTGAATCAGCGTTTCTGTAAAAGCTAAAGAGCTACTCGCTTTCTTTAAATGGACAAAAGCTGTCGACCCCGCCTTAGGGGCTATAAACGATAACCTATCCTGATGTTGCTTTACAAATTTGGAAAACAAATCAATATTCCGTCTGATTTTTTGAATATTGGGTATCAAAAAAGCATCTAGGTGATTTAAGGCAATAATTGATAATATTTCAGAAGGGGCATTACTACAAATACTCAAATAATCTTTGAAAGCTATTATATCTTGAATCAATTGACTATCCTGAGACAACATCCATCCTATTCTTAGGCCTGCCAAGCCAAAGGTTTTTGAAGTACCCCACAAACTAATTCCTTTTTCGTATACACAAGCTAAAGGAGCTAACTCTGGAGTATTATCAGCAAGCAGTTTGTGATACATTTCATCTGAAAAAATATAAATACCCTTTTGACGGGCTATCTCTATCAAGGCTGCTTGTTCTTCGGAAGTCCAGTAGGAACCCGTGGGATTGTGGGGAAAATTAACAATAATTAGCTTTGTATTATCTTTAATTAAATCCTTTAAAGT
>CAJQQM010000109.1 GCA_905480485.1 uncultured Aureispira sp. | reverse complement strand
TTGTGCTTGACGTAGCGATTGATTTAACCAAGGTTTTTTGGACCTGCGCCTGCAAAGATATGCACAATAAAAAACTGTATATGATTAGTAAAGTAGGTTTCATTCGATGTGTAATTTTATGATTTTAATGGTCCCTTTTTTTAAGACAGTGCAAAGATACTACAGTCCTTTTAAATATACAAAGCTTATTTGGAATTTAATTTTGTTTTTACAGTATATTAACACAGGTAAAAAAATATAATTTCGTTTAATTTGTTGCTGCAGTTTAAAATCAATGGAAATAAAATAAAGTTAAAACTTAATGTTCCTCAATAAAAAAAAATCGGAATTTTAAAAAAACATTGAAAACTAAACAATTATAGAAGATGCCGCCGTTTGTTCATTAACAAGGCTATGTTTGATCTAAAACAACAACTACAAAAGGTCTTTGACCAAAGATTCTAGGCAGTCAACAAAAGCAGGGTGATCGTTGCTACTCGGAACTAAATCAACTTTTTCACCCCCTTTTTCTTCAAATATTTCTTGGTATTCAACGCCTATTTCAACTAATGTTTCCAAACAGTCCGCTACAAAGGCTGGAGAGAAGACCAATAATTTTTTTGCCCCTTTTTCAGCCCATGCTTCGACTACCTCGTCAGAAAATGGTTTCAACCACTTTTTATCAAGTCTAGACTGAAAACAAACGGTGTAATCTGATTCTTTCAATTGCAGCTTTTCGGCAATCAAACGCGTTGTAGCATAAGATGTAGCTTTGTAGCAAAACTTATTGAGCTGATTGATTTCTGTTTCACAGGGCTGATCTGAACACAGGTCAGACCCTTCATATACCTTATCAACGTGTCGGTCGGGCAAACCGTGATAAGAAAAAAGGATATGATCATATTCATCAAAATCAAAGGCCTTGCTACGTTCTACTATTGAGTCAATATATCCCGCTGCATCCCAAAACTGATTGACTACTTTGATTTCTGGAATGACCCACCAAGAATGTATTATTTTAAGTGCTTTCTCGATGGCCGACCCTGTAGAAGCAGAGGCATACTGAGGAAATAAAGGAAGGATTATTATCTGATCAAAATTATCTTTTTGAATTTGGGCCAAGACTTTATCCATAGACGGATTTTGATAACGCATCGCATAACGAATTTGAATGGTCTCGTCGTCAAAGCGGTTTTGCAAGAGTTGCTTTACGTTTTCTGTGTGCGTCATCAAGGGAGAAACTCCATCGCTCAGTTCCCACAATTCTTTGTAAATTTTGGCAGATTGTGGCGCTCTAAAAGGAACGATGATTAAGTTCACGAGTATCTTTCTTACTAAGTAAGGTAAATCAATAACACGAGGATCGTTCAAAAATTCTGATAGATATCTTCTAACGTCACTGGTTTTGGGGCTATCTGGCGTACCGAGCTGCAACAGCAGGACACAGGTCTTTTTGGCCTTAGACAAGGTATGCGCTTCTTTTTTTGCTAATCGGGTATCTAAGGTATCGCTCATAAATATAAAATTAGTAGATGCTGTTAATGCAGCAAACAAGTCGCTTGAAAATTTCAATTAAATAAAGCAACAAATTAAAGAATTTTAATTGAAAATAGATGAACACAAGGCCCATAAAGTTCTTAAAATTATATAACAAAAGCTTTCAGTATTTGTTGAAAAGCTTGCTTTCTTTTAAGCTTAAATTTAAGAATACCAAACCTAAACAGTATTTGAATGACACCCATGTATATTTTAGGAGGTTTTGGCCCCTAACGAAGCCTATAACTGGCCTCCAATAATAGCTTTATAAAGTTTGGAGCTAGACTCAACAGAAGCAATTTTTGCTCTTCGATACAACCATCACTTGGGCCTATTGTAACTACCCAAAATAGAACAAGACAGGTGTAAGGGCAAAAAAAGAACACAAACCCGACCTATTTAGTCGTCGAAAACCATTAATACATTAACTTTTAATACATTTGAAAACAAAATAGCATAGATTGCGTATACATCCCTAACCTTTAATCGCTCTTTTAATTTCGAACCAACAACTGTAAGCAGCCTATGAACGTTCTATTTTCGTTGATAACTTTGATGCTATTGATGTTTTGTAGCCTGACCATTTGCGCACAAGATAAAGGCTGCCTTGAGGGCAACTGTCAGAACGGATGGGGGGTGTATGAATATTATATCGCTGATATATACCAAGGCCGTTATGAGGGTCAATTTGTCGAGGGAAATCGGAGTGGAAAAGGCAAGTTTGTTTATGCGAACTTGTCTAAATACGAAGGGAATTGGTTGGAAGGCAAACCTCATGGACCAGGTGCCAAAACATCTTCAAGAGGCTTGGTTCAATCCGGTCTATGGGAGGCGGGTAAATTGGTAAAGCCCTACGATGGACAACGCCTTTTGGAATGTATAGCAGGAAATTGCAAGGAGGGAATTGGAAAATCTAAAGATGCACTTGGTAATATTTACAGCGGCGCCTTTACAGCCGGCCAATATCATGGCTACGGAGAGATGCGTTATACAAACGGCGACAAATACAAGGGCTATTGGCAGCATCAAAAAGCACACGGTCAAGGTTCATATTATTTTAACAATGGACACGTAAACACTGGTAAATTTGTACTAGGCAGATTTGCCTCAAACCAAATGAAAGTTTGGGCAGTAATTGTTGGAGTGGCCGATTACCTACGATTCTCCAAACTTAAGTATACCACGCAGGATGCTCAAAATGTTTACGGCTTTTTGCGTTCGGTCGAAGGTGGTGCCGTCCCTGAAGACCAAATAAAACTGTTGCTCGACCACAACGCTACTGCTTTTAATATTATGAATACTGCAGCTGATTTGTTTGAACAAGCAGATTCAAATGATTTAATATTATTTTATTTTGCAGGCCATGGCAAAAATGGCGCTTTCTTACCCTACGATTACGACGGAAAACAAGGTAATTTGCTGCATCATGGTTTGGTCAATTCGGTACTGAAGGACAGTCCTGCAAAATACAAGTTGTGTGTTGTCGATGCCTGCCATTCTGGAAGTTTTGATTTGGGCAAAATTATTTCCTACGAAAACTATCTCAAAAGCTATCATCAATCCGGGGCGGAAACATTGGCTTCCGCTACGCGTTCTACTCTCGACATCAGAGACCGTATTAAAGCGTATTATGCTAGTTTTGAAGGCATAAAAGGGGGCTTGGCAGTAATAATGTCATCGGCTTCTGAAGAAATTTCATTAGAAGCCAACAAATTAAAACAAGGCGTCTTTAGTTACTATTTTGTTCAGGCCCTCAAAGGGGCCGCAAATGCAGCAGACAGCAGCGGCAAAAGAGACAAAGTTATTAATATCAATGAAATTTTTAGTTTTGTCGAAAAAAACGTTCGTAAATTTACTTACGGCTTTCAACATCCGCAGATTTATGGTCAATACGACGAAAAAATGCCTATCTCCCTTATCAAAAACTGAGCGCAACCCCATTGTTTGCACCGTATTTAACTAGACAAAAAGGTAGCAATCAAGAACTTTTAATTTTAGCGCCCACAATGTCTTCACTTAATTTCATAATTCTTAATTTTTTTTGTATTATTACAATACTAAATACTTTACCATAAAGGTTTTTAATAGCTTTTAAGAGGCAAGTTCTTCCAACGTCAACATCTTCTTTGTACTTTTTTCTACTTTTCATTGATGTAGGCTGCATCAATAACAATGAGGAAAAGTTCCATTATCCAAAAGACTGCCGTTTTTTTGCTTCCCAACGCTGTATTAACCAATATTTTAAATCAACTAAATTTAAACCAATTATGTCAATTCTGATCGAAAGAGCAGACGCCGAACAAAAAGCGGCTTTTTTCCATAAAAACAAATGGAAAATTGCAAGTTTGTTAGTAGGTACTGCTACGGACGAGGCTTCCGACACGAAGCTTAAGCCCAAACGACAAAGAAAGACGCGTACTAAGGCTAAAACAACTGCCAAAAAGACGACAACTAAAGCTAAAACAAGAGCTTCTGCCAAAAAGTCGCCTTCCAAGGCAAAGTCTAAAACGTCAGCAAAGCAAAAAGAAACTCCAGTCGAAAAAAATCTAAAAACTGATGTATCTAAGCCAAGCGTAGCGCTTGCTAAGGATGCCACAGTTAATGATGAGCATGCACCTAATACCGATACTTAATTGGTGGGTTAATGTTTGATCGTCTGAAAGTCTTTTATTTTGTAAGCCTACTTCTAGGAGTGGGTTTGTGAGGTACGCTGACCTTAACAACAAAAGGTTTAAGATAATGGCAATGCTTTAGAGCATTGCTTTTTTATTTTAAGCCCAAAATCTACTTGCTATAGTGTCCAGATTCATTTATGCCTTAAGTCTTCGAATTTACAGCCTTTTACTACATCTGATTGCTCCATTTCACCCTAAAGCGAAACAGTGGGTACATGGACGGCATAGATTATTTGACAAGTTACGCAAGTTTAAAGAACAAGAAACTCGACCGATTATTTGGATGCATTGTGCATCTCTTGGTGAGTTTGAACAAGGCCGCCCCCTACTAGAAAGCTGCAAACAACAATACACAAATTATGCATTTGTACTCAGCTTTTTTTCCCCCTCAGGCTATGAAATCAGAAAAAACAGTCCCCTAGTTGATGCCGTTTTCTATTTACCTTTAGACAACCCTCAACACGCTAATAATTGGCTAGACACACTTCAGCCCTCAGTTGCAATATTTGTAAAATACGATTTGTGGTACCATTATTTAACGCAACTTAAAAAGCGTGCTATCCCGAATATTCTTATTTCGGCAAGCTTTCGACCACAACAATTATTCTTTAAGTTTTATGGTGGTTTTTTTAGAAAAATGCTCTATTGTTTTGATCATATTTTTTTGCAGGAACAATCCGCTACATCCCTACTTGATTCGATTACGATTTCGAATTACACAGTAGCAGGAGATACACGCATTGACCGAGTAATACAAAATAAGGCCACAGGCCTAAGCTATCCTGTAGTTCAACAGTTTGCCCAAAATAGCCCCCTGTTAGTGGGTGGAAGCACCTGGCCTAAAGACGAACTACTACTACTGCAGTTCTTAGCCTCTAGGCCCGATTATAAATTAGTACTCGCCCCGCACGAAATAGACACAAAACACCTTAACTACCTCAAGAACCTATTTAAAGATTACTATCCAATTTTTTATTCAGAAGCCAATAAAGCTCCGAATCTCAAGGAATCCTCCGTACTAATCATAGACAATATAGGCATGCTAAATACCCTTTACGCCTACGCAACAATAGCCTATGTAGGAGGCGGATTTGGCAAGGGCATCCATAATATACTTGAAGCAGTTATCTACGAAATTCCCGTAATTTTTGGTCCTAAATATTACAAATTTAAAGAAGCAAAGGATTTGATTAATCTACAGGTGGCATTTACTATTTCAAATGCAAAGCAACTACAACAAATAATACTGAACACACAAACACAACAGCAAAAACTAGATCTTCAACGTAAGGTTAAACAATATATAAATGCAAACCTTGGTGCCACTCGTATCATATTAGAATATATGCAAAAGTACTTAGCTGATTAAATACAATTATTGATAAAAAGGACCGCTAAATACAAATAAAGTACTATTTTTGACAGATCAAATTTTCCAATTTCAAAGTTTTTATCCTATGATTCGTAAATGGCATCTGAAAGCTATTGTCCAGAAAACGATTTCGTTTTTGCCCAATAGTCACAAAATCAATTATTGGTTTCAGAAAAATATAACCAAGGGTGTTTTTTTAGGAGATGACTATTTCTTCGATCGCCTTGACCACGCCAAACAACATATTGAAGCCTATCAACAAAACTGTGGTAGCCTTGAAGGCATCAAAACGCTCGAACTCGGTACGGGTTGGTATCCCGTCATTCCTTTCAGTCTTTTCTTGAGCGGTGTCGGCCAAATTAATACGGTAGATATTTCTAATTTAACCAACAAAGAAAAACTAAAAGATACCCTAGATCGATTTGTGGAATTGATTGAGCATAAACAATTAGAACGCTATATTACTGCAAAAAAAGAAAGGGTTGAACTACTTTTGACCGTCAAAAATGACTGGGACAACTTAAAGTTTGAAGAAATTTTAGCACGTCTCAAGATACATTATATTGTTATGGATGCGCGCAATTTGGTGAACATAGAACAACACAGTATCGATCTAGTTCATTCAAATAATACCTTTGAACATGTGTACCCTTCTATCCTTAAAGATATCTTAAAAGAATTTGTACGAGTTGTTAAACAAGAAGGCTTACAATCGCATTTTATTGACATGTCTGACCATTTTGCTCATTTTGATAAAAGTATCAATATTTATAATTTTTTGAAATATAGCCATACAACCTGGGACAAAATAATTGACAATAATGTACAACCTCAAAACAGGTGGCGCTTTGCTCAATTCGTGCACTTGTACCAACAATTAAACATTCCTATAAGCGCTAGTATTGTTCGGGAAGGTGATTTAGAGGCACTGAAATCAATTAATATACATGCCGAATGGAAACAATATTCAACAGAAGAACTTGCAATTAGTCACTGCTACATATTCTCTAAAATGAACGATCATATCAAAGTGGCCAATTCTGCTGCGAGAACTTAAAATAAGCCTGAAATTATTTATCGTAACTGTATAATTTGTAGCGCTCAATCAAGTCAATTAGCTTGGATGGATAACTTGGGTTTGTAGCATAGCCTGCTTTTTTCAAGCCGCGGGCCCAAGCCTTGTAGTCTGTGCGTTTGAGTCTAAACAAAAAATCATACCTAGAGTTGTACGATAAAAACTTGGAATGTTCAACATAGGCATCATTTCCCGACCTAAAAACGCGATAACAACTACCTTTGCGGTAGTGTTTTTTCCCTTTCCATTGTTTTCCGCCACATTTGATACCAAAATGATTATTGGCTTTTCTGGCGAGGGTACTTGTGCCATATCCGGATTCTAAAATTCCCTGTGCCAGTTTGATAGAAGCAGGGATACCGGTTCGTTTTGACTCTGAAACAGCAATGTATTTGTATTTTTCGACATATGCTACTGCGTTAGAAGGTCCTTTAATCACATATTTGGTGGCATTAGAAGCCCTTGTAGATGTTCTTTTGCTACTAGAACAAGCGCTCAACCCAACAAGAAAAAACATAAGGCTTAGCAAATGAAGAGGATGATACATGGGTTTTGGTGTTTGGATGGTGTTTAGAATAGATTAGCTAGGTTTAATTTTACAAAAAAAATAAATTAAACTCAATTTACACAGCAAAACATTGACAAAAATAATGTTTATACCTTTGCCTTTAGAACGATACAAATCGATTCATATTATTTATTTGATTAATAATTATTAAAAAAATTAAAAAGAAATGTTAAAATTATAAAACAAAATTTAAATTAAATTCGTATAATATGTTGACAAATAAACCTATACCCAATTAATACCCATTAACTAAAAACCATTTCGTTTTCCCGACGATATCGTAACATTCTAGCCAACAGCAATAGGTTGTTCGTGATTGTTACAGCACCTAAAAAACATGAAGTTTATATTTTTCTTTGTGCTTTTTACTGTACAGGTGGCACTGTCACAGTATACTAGCGCACCAGACCATCTTAATTTTGAAGCAATTCAAAATAAGGTAGATTTGCTTATTTTTGAAACCAATATCTATATTGCTCAAAATAGCAAATGCCTCAGTAAATTATACGCTGACCTTGAAAAAGGCAAACGTATACCTATTTATGCTAATTACGACTGCGGCAACCGCAGCCCTTTAGAGGCCGTATCCGAAACAGACGAAGAACTTCTTCATCTTATCAATATGCAATACCCGTCTTATTACAACTCTATCAACAGCACAGTCGAGCTTGTTCAACAGTTGAACCAACTGATTGAACAGCAGCAACTCAACACTAGTCGACTTAATGAACTACTGCTTCAATATGAAGCTTCTGCTCAAGAATTTAAATTACAAACCGAAAAACTTACCAAAGAAAATCAGAAAAAGACCTTAGAGGTTTTACCCATTTCACTCAAAAAATATATTCTGAACGAGCGTCTATTTATTCAATCCAACCAATTTTACTTAAGGCCTACCCTAAAAGGCAATTTCCCAAGCGAATCACTAAAAGATAATATTTCTACGACTGATTTATTGTTAATTGAAATAAAAAAAGCTTCAGAAAACGATAAAATTCT
The DNA here is from genome assembly GCA_905480485.1 of uncultured Aureispira sp. Taxonomy (GTDB): domain Bacteria; phylum Bacteroidota; class Bacteroidia; order Chitinophagales; family Saprospiraceae; genus Aureispira. The sequence continues at coordinate 8,870 of CAJQQM010000109.1, read as the reverse complement.
GCAACAAATCACAGGACAAATCATTGCATATCAGCAGACTAAAAAGGATTTCCTACATCAGTTGGCCTACGACAAACTACTCAATTGCGACTACAGAAATGAATTTTATTTTCAATTACATAACTACTTTAACAATGGAATTATTCCAGCCCTAAAAATTTATTATCAAATTTCTTATGGCCTCAGTGCTATTTATCAACCCTTCAATAATTTAAAACACCAAGAAGTAGCACCGCCAAAATTTGCGCAGCAAGCACTCATTACTGACCAAATTAAGCATCAAAACAACAACTTAAACACAGAACAATATCAAGTTTTAGTGGACCATATCAATTTGATTAATCAATCGATTATGGCAAATAATACAAATGCTTCGGTCCTTTTTCAACTAGGACAAGAATTGCCGTCCAAAAGAACAATTCCTTCCTACAAACTCAGTATGAAGCTTCAGAAGAACGTTTCTTTTAATGCCCTAAGACAATCAGCTATAAAGCTCCAAAAAACTAAATCGGCTGCATTTCAAGTGATTGCCAATCAATCTAATGCCTTGGCGGCTATGCTAAATGACTGCAATAAAGCATACAACCTCATAAAAACTGAATTTAGCCTCAATAATGTTGGTCCCGATAATTACGAGCAATTGAATACCTGGCTTATTTTTTATAAAGATCAATTAAATAATATCTCCAAGCAGATTCAAGCACTCAATAAAAACCTTAGTTATTATTTTAGTAAGCCCTTAGGTAGTAGCGCGGAGGCAAGCTGTTCAGACAGCCTATTGTCGTACTGCAATGCCCTTAAAGAAACCATTAAATACATAGAAAACAACACTAATAGTGCTACTGAAGTGCTGCTCATAGACCAACCTAAGCTAGCTCAATATCAGGCAACATTGTTACACCAAAGCAATACTAAGTTTAGTAAAATAGATGAAAAAGCATATGTAGATGTCTATTCATTACAACAGATTTATCAAGAACTTGTACAGCAAGGCAAACAGCTAGCAGACAAATACAGCTATCTTCAAGAAAATGCCCTAGTTCCATTCAAAAAAGGCTGTTGCCAAGGTTATCTCCCTATGCTCAATGACTACAACTACGCATTGATGTATTTTAATGAATTTAGTCGTATGAGTGCTCAGAAAAACAAGTTGCCGATTTATGGCAATCTGCTCATTTTTGAGACGATTATTTTACCTTAAGATTTACCAAAATTTAAAAACAGGATAATCTACTTTGTGATGGAGCACACCAGCTTTATGCAGGTATTTGTCCATAAAATTCCATCTAGTCAAACCATCATCAGACTGAGGTTCCAATAAGTAAAAAATAAGAAAGGCTAGATTCTGTCGCATATCCACTAAATAATCTCCTTGACGTGCATTCAGGCGACTTGGCCTAAACTTCCCCTCTAACTGAATCATGTTGTGATGTTCAAATGCGTTTTCAGCAACATCAATTGATTCAATTATAAATTTTTCACCTTGTAACAAGGTATCTGATTTTAGTTCTTGGACCACTATTCCAAGTCGCTTGAGTTGTTGCACAATAGATTCTAGATGAGCCGGAATACAATAGCCTAAAGGAACTGTTGCTAGTTTAGTTGGCTTAAATAGACTGTAATAAGGAAGGTCTTCAATTTCGATTATCGTTGGCAACCTCAAGTAGTTTAGCTTCGAAAGGCTATCTTTATATTGAATATAATCATAGGTGCGCAAACTAAAAGGCAGCGTATCAGGCATCATTTCAAAGCGTAGTCCGCGCTGCATGATTCCAGCATTTTTTTCGATTAGCTCTATTGTTGCAGCCGATGCACCTCGATTCACCGACTGAATTGTCTGGGCATTTTGATTGCTAAACTCGAGGATTTCTAAAGCAAAATTGTACGCAGATTGAATGCGCTGATAAAATTTATCGTGGGCAAAGGTTTCTGACAAAATAGCCATCCTATTACGAAGCCCAAACTGATTAACTAAGTAACGAGGGTGATGGTTGTAGGTATAGTACTTTTGAGGGGGCCATCCATCTCGAAGACTGTAGTTGCCATAACTATCGGTATGCAGCTGATGCTTTTGCCACATCATTTTTTGAACAGTTGGCAGAAAAATATTTTTGGTATATTCCGTGGTGGCCGGATGCCCTGCCGAATGATAGCTAGGGGCATAAGTAAGATGATTGGCATGCCAAGTACCGTTTGTCGTATGCATATCAACGACCAACATCGGGTCCCATTTTAAGATTATATTGCTAAACAAGCCTCGAGTTTCTACCGCTTCTGTTTTGACACCATCGCGATTCAAATCATAATCCCCCCCACTTCTACGGGTTCCGACGCGATGAGGACAATGTTCTTGTGAACGTCGATGCATTTCTGATAATTTATCATTACCATCTGGATTATAATTAGGTGCTATCAACACAATTTGATGGTCCAACAAATAAGCCTTGGAACCCATGATTATATCTCTTATTAGTTGCATCAAAGCCTCTTTTCCCTCTACTTCGCCCGCATGAATATTGCCCTGTAAATAGACCACGGGCCAATCCTCTTGAACGGCCTGTTGAACAGTAGTAATCCCGTTTTTTGAAAGGATAGCGTACAAAGCTGTATTGCCTTGTGCCGTTGTAAAAAGAGTATCGACGTGTATTTTGTCACTGTAAGATGCCGCTGCCTTCAAAAACTGGATAACTTCATCGGACGAAGAAGTACTATCGTAATTTGTTTTTTCGGGAGTAGTTAGCAAATTAAAAGGAATCTGGGCAGGAGATTCGGCTATAAAAAAAAGGCAAATCAATCCAATAATTGCAAAAGCGCTAGAGTTCATTTTGATAGAATTTGTTGTAGACCCTAAATTAAACAAATAGATAGATAACAATAAGAACTATCGCTGATTATTTTGAACTCAAATAGGCAATTATTGTTTAGTAGATAATTAAGAACGGAATATATGTACACTAAATACCCTAAGTTAGTCATTAGTACTTTTGCGATTTTAGCATTAATCGGTACTATTTTAGCGTTTAATCGAATAAAATTTTCGTTTGATTTTGAGCAATTCTTTCCTTCGGGCGACGAAGACTTGGAATTTTTTCTTGAGTTTAAAGAAAAATTCGAGCCGGATGATAACTTCTTATTGGTTGCTGTAAAACGGGAAGCGGGGGTTTTCAATCAAGATTTTTTATCCAAAGTGCTGCAGCTTTCGTTAGACCTAAGACGTATCAACTACCTAGCTGGCCCTGAAGATAGCGTACATGCACAAAGCCTTGAACTTTTGGTTGAAGGACAAGACAGTAGCATTAGGTGCTATCCTATTTTATCTTCTCAATGCTTATTGCAGTTTGAATATCCGGTGCGCAATCCCTTTACAGGTTTTAGTACCATCCCCGCTATTCATCTCGAACAACCCGAACTCTACCCCAAAGATAGCCTCAGAATAGTTCAGGACGAACGCATCTATGGCAGCCTTATATCTGAAGATTGTAAAACCCTTGTTGTCGTCTTAAAAACTGTAGACAATATCAATCAAAAAGCTGCTAACTTAATCATCGATGCCATAAAAGAGCGTTCTAAGCACTATGAATTTGAAGAAGAACACATTTTAGGACGGGCATTTTTTCAGACAGAAATTGTAAAAATTCAAGTTTTCGAATTTTTTATGGCCACCTTCGTTTCCGTGATTTTGGTAATCATTGTTCTATTTTTTCTGTTTCGAAAATTTTGGGGGATTATCATAGCTTTGGTCTCGATATTAGTAGGCTTGCTTATGTTTACAGGGATGCTTGGATTATTTGCACGAACAATGGATACCATGGCTTTATTGTATCCTATCATCATGATTATCGTTGCAACATCGGACGTAATCCATGTGATGTCAAAGTATATAGATGAATTGCACAAAGGCAAAAATAAAATGTCAGCCATTCAGACTACAATTAAGGAAATAGGCATGGCGATTTTCCTAACCTCTACTACTACAGCTATTGGATTTTTGTCTTTATCGACCTCCCGTTTGATACCTATTCAACAGTTTGGTATTAATGCAGCAATAGGAGTGATGATTGCTTATGTTTCGGTTATCATTTTTACCACTACCGTTTTAGCTCTTTTTCCGAAGGAACAAATTATAAAAATGAACGAAAGAGGCAGTATTTGGACTATTTTTATGCAAAAAGTGTATCATTTCACCAAAGAACATCCCCGTAAGATTAGTGGCTTTATGGTCGCTTTAGTGGCCGTCTGTTTGTACGGAATATCGTTGATTACAACCAACACACAATTCAAAAAAATATTACCCAAGAAAGCGGAGGTTACAGAAGATTTTTTGTTTTTCGAAAAAGAATTTAGTGGCTTCAGACCTTTTGAAATTGCCGTAGAATTTAAACAAGGTTATGACGCCGATAGTTGGCTTGCATTAAAAGAAATGGACAAACTCGAAACATACTTCAAAAGCTATCCATCTGTCAAAGACATGAATTCGGTTACAGCCCTTTATAAAAGTCTAAATAGGGCTTATCATGCCAATAAGTCTAGTTATTACCGCCTTCCCAAGCTAGAAAAAATATTCAAAAAACATCAAAAATTTGGAAAAAAAGTAATAGACAAAGGGATGTTAGGTGTGTTGGTAAGCCGCGATAAAAAACAGGCAAGGATATCGGCTAAAGTACTTGATATAGGTGCTGATAACATCAAAAAGATAAAACAAGAAAGCGAACAGTGGATTCAACAAAATATAGATCCATCGATTATGACGGCACGCATAACCGGGACGGGCATTATTATTGATAAAAACTCGGATTATGTGCGGGATTCACTTATTCAAGGTTTATTATTTGCCATTTTGCTGATTAGTATCGTAATTGCTTTCATTTACAGAAACATAAAAATGTTATTTATTGCCTTGCTCCCCAATTTGTTGCCACTCATGATAGCAGCAGCTATTATTGGTTTTTTGGGGATTGCCTTAGAGGCAGGCGTTGCTATTGTTTTTGCCATTATTTTTGGAATTGCCATCGACGACACTATACATTTACTTAGCAAATTTAAACTTTGCAAAAGTAAAGGTATGGATACCGAAACAGCTATTCAAACTACCCTGACCGAAACAGGTAAAGCAATTTGCCTAACGACCGTAATTTTATTTTTTGGCTTCTTAAGTCTTTTTATGTCGAGCAATCCACCCGCTATAACCGTCGGTTTACTCATAAGTTCTACGTTGTTATCAGCCTTGATATGCGATGTACTGATCATCCCGGTTATGCTGCGCAAGTGGATACCCTAAGCTTCTTATCCTTAAGCTAAATTGAGTAGATGATACTCTTTATATTTTTTATGGAAGACTTGTGTGCCTCCGCAATAAATTTATTACTGTAGTAAACGATTAACATTAAAAACTTAGTCTGCGGGTATATCTCCTTTTAAGCTGCTATTCTTCTAGACATTTTAGCCATATAAACCGTATCCATGTCAAATTTAATCATTTCGAGGTAGGCATATACTAAAGTATCACTGATAAGCCCCTGACTTTCGTATACCGACTCTAAATTAGTGTAAAGAGTAGCCCTTCCTTCTTTTCCTCAAACTTGGTATAGACACTCAATGCTTTATTGTAATATTCAAGTGCAGTAATAACATCACCCTGCATCCCTTCCAAATAACCTTTGTTGTTGATAGATGCTGCCTACAACAAACTAATCTGTCGTTATTTTGTCTGGTTTAATGAGACCTTGTAAACGACGCATACAATAAACATAAATCCAATTATTATACTTAGGCCATATATCAAAATAATAACTATTCTTCGTAAAATCTTGCAGTGCTTCTATTTTTAGAATTTCATCATCGGTTGCGTGAAATTTCTTTAGCACTGTTTCTAAATGTTGACGTTTGTTGTATTGCATAGCATCAAAGCCTACCGTATCGACTAGGTGATATTGATATTTGATGTGGTTATTAGCCAGAAGGCGTTGACTAAAAAAATACAGGTCTTGAATTTCAGGCTATTTAGATTTATTCTCTTGGGGGGATAGTGAAAATTAATCTAATTTATGAATGTATATCTATCTACATAGGGTGGTATTTCAAACAAAAAAAACCTGTTGAAGAGGCTTCAACAGGCGTTTAATTATCAAATGTCAATATTTTCTAGTAGTCTAACTGATAAACTTCTTTCTGAAGCTTGATAAGTTTGCCACAAAGACGGTAGTAAACGGTGGCCCCCACGGATAAGTTGTCCACCTGAATTTTGTCCATGTTTGTGTTGGCTACTGAAACAGTTAGGGCTATATCTGTCCGTTTGTCTTTGGAGTAAACCCATTCGCTGCGCAGTCCCCTTGAGGCCTTGAATGTTTGACTATAACTTGCATAATCTCCGTCTTTAAGAAAATAATCGTTGATAAATTGTACATAATCGTAGCCCAATCCAACTTTAAAACGATTGCTTGGCTTAAAAAACCAAGTACCTGACACGGCTAAACCACTCGAATATATGGATTGATACGTGTTTGAAGCTTTACTAATACTGTTGTTAAAAACAGGGGCAGGAATAGAACGCATCATGTATGAAACTGTTGTTCGATAAGAAAATTTAGGACTGAAGACGAACTCTGCAAAAACCCCCAAATTTACTTCAGGTCGTGGGGCATGATTGATTTCGAAAGTAGTAGCTGTTTCGGGAATATTCACTTCAAAACTACTGGTAAAATTGTTGAAGTAGGTGCTAGCGGAAGCACCGCCAAACACACCAAAGTGAATTTCCCAGCTTTTTGAAGATTTACTGACTAATTTTTGGGCATTCGCGATTTCAATGAAAAAGAAACAAAAGGCACATATCGTCGCTATTTTTGTGGTATAAAACATGTATGAACTGGTTTTTTATTATGTAATAAACCTAAATTAATTCAAATCCTTGAAAATTCAGTTATTTTAATGTCATAATAGCAACGTTTGAATGTTATAATTATCTTAATATCATGATTATAGCTCCCTAAAAATTGCTTCTAATCCTAAAATGTTTCGGGAATTATTTTACAGCTTTTAAATTTTAATCGATCATTATCAGGGATGCTGTATCTTATTTTTGGTAATCCTACTTAAATTAATTTAATTTACAGTCTTAGCGCATTAAAACAAGGAAATCATCATGGGAGACTTACTCACTGCAGGCAATATATTTACGCTTTTTTTACTGGTAATGCTTCAAATCGTACTTGGTGTAGACAACCTTTTGTATATTTCTTTAGTTTCAAAACAAGGCCCTGAAGCCAAACAAAAACAAATTCGTCAAATTGGTATTGGTATTGCCATTTTTTTTAGAATCATTCTTTTATTTGTGATTGTAAGCTTAATCGATTTATTTCAAGACCCTATACTACACATACCTTTCACGAATTTCATCGAAGGACATTTCAATATTCACAGTATGATTGTACTTGGGGGCGGGGCTTTTATCATTTATACCTCTTTCAAAGAAATCTGGCACATGGTCTCACACGACAACCTTGGAGAAGCGGTGGTAGAACGAAAACAAAAAAGTATACCCGCTGTTATCGCTATGATTGTCATGATGAATTTAGTTTTTTCTTTTGATTCTATCTTGGCCGCGATAGGTCTGACAAACGAAATAGGCAACCCTACCACCGAAATCATTATTATGTCTATCGCTATCATAATAAGTGGAATTATAATGATATTACTGGCCGAACGAGTGGCTGACTTTTTGCAAAAAAACAGACTTTACGAAGTACTTGGCTTGTTCATTCTGTTTATTGTAGGCATCATGTTATTAGCAGAAGGCGGACATTTGGCACATCTTAAACTATTTGGCAGTCCTATCCTGCCGATGAACAACACTACTTTCTATTTCATCATCACTGTACTTATCGCAATCGACCTAGTGCAAAGTAGGTATCAACGTAAACTGATGAAACTTCAGGCGGACGATATTCAATTAGAAGCTTCTTCCAAACACACGCATTCTAATCAAGAACCTAATAAGTAGCAGGCCCTTTCTACAAAAATTCCAAGGTCGATTTAGTAGAATAGTTCTCTGAATTCAAAGATATTATACTTTTTTAAAAAATACAACATTATAGTTAATTGTCGAGCTATTGTTGTAAATTTGCAACTACCATACCTACCCTTGCTTTTTTTGAATATCAGAACGTCAACTTTATGTGTTATTTATTGAACAGGGTATCAAAAGGTATACGTATCCTACTATTTCTCAGCCTAGCTTTTTGTTCATAAGGCCAAAGTGGCCCAGGTGGTGTCGGAAATTCAAGTACGAATGTTTTGTGGCTGCAAGCCAATAGCCTCAATGGCTTGAATCAGGGAGATGATTTCTTGAATTGGTTGGACCAATCGGGCAACAACAACAGCCTAAGCCAACCAAAAGTACTACCTAGTCCTACCTATCTTACCGCAGCCGTCAATGGTCTGCCTGCCTTACGTTTTAGTAAAAATAACGCGCGCATCCGAAAACTAAACTTCAACAATTTTCCTAGCACCTCAATTAGTCAATTTTTTGTCAACGCTAGTAACGAAAGCAATGATGGTCTACTCTCTTATGCCGTCCCCTCTAACAACAACGAATATTTATGGTTCAACAGCAATCAAATGAATATTTACAGAGGCCCTAACAGCAATACCAATACGCCTATCAACGGCAATACCTGGAACATCTTACAGCATCATTGGCAAGGCAATACCGGTGCTTCTACTTTTTATCAGAACGGTCAATTACAGGCTACTAGTACGCTTGCTGCCGGCACATCAATCCTATCAGGCGGTTGTTTGGCTATTGCTGGAGAACAGGACGCTGTGAATGCTAACTATGATATTAATCAAGCACATTTTGGTGATTTTACCGAAAT
>CAJQQM010000108.1 GCA_905480485.1 uncultured Aureispira sp. | reverse complement strand
TAGTTCATGATACCTCCTCCAAGACCCACTTCGAAATAATTATGCCCCCAATTAAATTGAGCATTTGATACTGATGGAGCCACGAAAACTAATAAAATAAAGAGTAATTTTTTCATAGAGATTTGATAAATATATACTAAAAATTAGCTTTGTAGTATAAACGATAGATTGCTTTTATTCGTATTGGAAGTGTTGTATAAAAATACTACTTTTTAGTTTGTTTACAAAAAAAGCATTCTGTTTATGTCCTAAATTAGACACATTTTGATAAAATAGCATCCTAAGGTATTAATAAAGTGTCTCTGTCATAAGAGAGAAAGGCAAAAATTCCTTGTCCGCCTACTATATTAGACTTTACAACAGCCGGCTGACCGAAAGGACTATTATTGGCCGATTGTGCATCATCAACAGATTCTAGATAATCGTGATAGGCTTTGCTGATATGGTACACCGTACCAATTAGGGTATCACCAGATTCAAATCTATAATTGGAAGCGGTCGTTACCTGATTGCCGGCAAATACACCTCCATCATCGAGTGTCCGGTCAAATTTAGGGCGTCTTGCAACAGGAATTGAATTAGTATTATTGCGTTTGGTAAGAGAGGTTTTGTGCAATACCATTCTATAATAATCTTCGGTAGCTATATCGTCTAGTGTACTCAAAAGGGCATAAAACTTGCCAGAAGAATTGGAATCCACTACAAAATTATAAATATCAGAAGGCGGAATTAATAGCGTGCTTGCCGTAGCATATCGGCCATTTGTATCCCATACTTCAATACTAAAAGTAGTTTGATAATCTAAGGGACAAAGTTGGGTAGACCCATAGTTGTAAAAACGCGTAGAATCTTGATTGATAAATGGGATAAAACCGTAGGGAATAATATCGTTTGGGTCGCAATTGTTGTTAAAAAATGCAGCCTCCTCTAGGGTGTCTTTTTGACCATTATAGCTTAGCACAACCGTGGCATTACGAACAAAAGGGCAAGCATCTAAATCACCAAAAAAATCTTTGGTTTCGGTCAGCAACAATCGAAAAGGCTGTCCAGGTTCGAGGTAGCATTCAATGACTAATTCTTTTTCGACAGGGGGCAGTTCAATTTCTACGACTGTTTCCATATCTTCACAGGCCAATAAGCCAAACAATATTAATATATATAGTAAAATGTTTTTCATTATTGCGACGGTTTTTACCATTTAAAATTCCAGGTGACGGTAGGTATAATTGGAAATAAAGAAACTGTTTTGGCTTCGAATCGTTCGGGTACTTGAGTAGATGAATTGTTGTTATCTTCGGGATAAATGGCATCTATATACATAAAAAAAGCATTCCTCCGATTGTATACATTGTATACACTGAAGGTTAGGTCTGAGGTGAAGCGTTTTTTTGATTGTGGAAATAAAGTCCAAACTAATCCTAAATCCAGGCGATGATAATCCGGCAGTCTAAAACTACCGCGTTCTGTATAAATAGGAACGAATTGAAAAGCATTTTGTCCAATTACATCTGAACTGATGTAGCGTCCTGTAGGCAAAGAAGTCGCATTGCCTGTTCCATAAATCCAATTGGCACTCAATGTCAAGGGGAACTTCTTGCGTGCCCATGGAATATCCCACAAAACTACCACTGATATATCGTGTCGACGATCGTGCTTAGGATGATAAGGTTGCCCATTATTGATTTGTTCAAACTCACGCCAAGTCCAAGATAAGGTATAGCCTATCCATCCCCTAACCATTCCATTTTTCTTTTCTAAATAGATTTCACCGCCGTAACTATAGCCCTTCCCAAAAATAAATTCTTTGTCTAATTCGTTATTAACAAACAAATTAGCCCCATCTTTAAAATCTATTTGTTGTTGCATCCATTTGTAATAGCCTTCGCCAGAAATATAAAAATCACGGCCAATTGCAATAGATACCCCGGCAGAAACTAAATCAGACAACTGAGGTTTAACGCGTTCGTTAGAAGGATACCAAACATCGGTGGGTAAAGATGCACCAGAGGTAGAAACCAAATGTAAATATTGGGCCATGCGGGCATAAGAGGCTTTGAGAGATACTTGCGGATGAACGGAGTACTTAAGGGCTAATCGAGGTTCAGCTGTCCAATAAAAGGTGCCTGCATTGTTAAAGGCGGATATGCGCAAACCGCTGTTTAGTTTAAATCGTTTCGAAATTGTCCATTCATCCGAAAAATAGCCGCCGAGTTCTAGTGCATGAAAATCGGACCCTGCTTCGAAGCTCAAATCACTCCCATTGCCCGCCGAAAATCGTCCTACACTAAAATAATGATAGATGCCATTGAAACCGAATTTGATAGCATGTTTGGCGCTTGGAAACCAACTGAAATCAGTTTTTATATTAATATCACGTATACCTGAACCTAAACTTAAATCAAAATCATCAAATTTATTTTTGATTTGATATAAATAATCAGAAAAAGTAAAAGCAGTATTTAAAAATAATTTGGGTGAAATTGTATGGTTCCACCGTAGTGTTGCCGCGGCATTTCCCCATTCAAAATTAAAATTGAGATCATCAGTTTTGAACAAAAAAACATCTCTTCCAAAATAACCGCTCAAGAACAAGCGATCATTAGGTCCGAGGGTATAATTAGCTTTAAGATTGATATCATAAAAACTGTAATCAGGTATTTTAGCCCAGTCTTCATTGTTTTTGTTAGCTTCATTCAAAGCCGAAGTGAAAATATCGACATAAGTACGACGTCCTGAAAGGATAAAAGCCCCTTTATCTTTTACGATTGGACCTTCTACGGTTAATCTAGAGGATATAAGTCCAAGCCCCCCTGAAATATTAAAATCTTTCTGATTGCCTTCACGCATTCGAATATCGATGACAGAAGATAGTTTGCCTCCATATTGCGCCGGAAACCCCGCTTTGTAAAGTTTTACGTTTTTTATAGCGTCGGCGTTAAAGGTGCTAAAAAAACCGAATAAATGACTTGGATTGTACACGGGCGCTTCGTCAAGGACAAAATGATTTTGGTCCGCTGCACCACCTCGGACAAATATACCCGAAGAACCTTCAGAACCAGATTGTACGCCCGGTTTGAGTTGCAATACCTTAAGAATATCCACCTCGCCAAAAACAGCAACAATTTGTTTGGCTTCTTTGGCAGAAATTTCATCCATTCCCATTTGTGTAGCATCGACCTTTTCTTGGTTTGAACCAGCTTGAACTACGACTTCTTGTATCGAAACACCTGCTTCAAGTTCTACGTTGATAACCGTATCTTTGGACAAGAAAAAACGCTTGACAACGGTATTCATACCGATGTAAGAAAAGCTAACCTGCACCGTATCAGAGGCGGTAGTAAGGGAATAAATTCCGTATTCATTGGTCATCGTGCCACTAACACCATCGGATAGACGCACATTAGCTGCTATCAGTGTTTCGCCATTTGAAGCATCGCGTAAAGTACCGCTAATTGTATAGGCTTGCTGTGCATACAAGTGAACCTGTAGCGGCAGCATAAACATACATATACAAAACAGACGTTGGGAAAAACTTGGGGCACTAAAGAAAAAGAAAAACATATAGTAGTGCATAAACAGTTAAAAGAAGCTCTAATATACTACAAAAAAAACAGAACGTCCTTCCGTAGAAAAACATTCTGCTTTGAAATAAAATATTCTATTATTTGGGGGCTATACAATTCGAATTACCATTCGCCAACATCGGCGTCAGAATCGTCTTTGTAATCTACTTTATCATTTAAATTGGAAGTATCAGCCTGTCCAAAATTATCGACATTTTCATTGGCTTGACTTTCTTTGTAAAGACGTTCTCTTTCTTCGTGACGTCTCGAAAATTCATCGTAATCATAATCAGGTAATAATTCATTTTTTATATGATCAACTACATCGCTGAGACTGTCTACAAATCGATTAAAATCCTCTTTGTACAAAAAGATTTTGTGCCTTGAATAGGAGTCGTCCTCAAATCGTTTGGTACTTTCAGTAATTGTAACATAGAAGTCTGCCCCTTTTGTTTTTCTAACATCAAAGAAATACGTCCGTCTTTTACCTGCTTTTACTTTTTGTGAATAAACACTTTCAAAACGATTGTCATTATTATCAAATCCCACGGTATATAAATTTTAATTGAACAATGAATTAATAGCTGTGAAGGCTGTATACACCATTAGCTACTGCGATGCTAAATTAGTAAATGAAATGAATTATCCGATAGAAACTGAATTTTTTTTGTGAACTTTAAGACATTTGAGGATAATTTAAGACAAAAAAAAACCTCAGCTGTTAGAACAACTGAGGTAGTAGCGGAAGTTGAGGGATTCGAACCCCCGAAGGGCTATTAACCCTTGCTAGTTTTCAAGACTAGTGCATTCAACCGCTCTGCCAAACTTCCGGTAGCAATTAATATTAATGCGATGCAAATATACACTAGCTTTTAAAATAAAAAAAGATTTTAGATTTTTTTTTTGACATTTTTTGCACAATAAAAAAGCTTAGAAGTCGAGCAAGCTGTATATCAACAAGTTACTTTTCGAAGACATTTTGAAAGCCTTAATTTAAAAGATATAATTGAACTTAAACTATCCAATTGTTCAAAAAATTTTATCTTTGCCCTACTCATCATTACAACAATCGTATATTATATAAAATAAACGCATATCTATCATGGAGACACCTATCAAAGTAGACTTCGAATTTAACAGAAATGAGGATACCAACAAACTAGAAGTAGCCAAAATGCGTCGCAAATTAAAAGCGATATATTTGGGCGGCGGACAAATAAGAATTGATAAGTTACACAAAAAGGGCAAAATGACGGCCCGTGAACGTATTGATGTATTGATAGATGACAACAGCGAATTTCTTGAAATAGGGGCTTTTGCAGGGGAAGGCATGTATGAAGAATACGGTGGTTGTCCTGCAGCAGGTGTAGTCGGTGGTATTGGCTATGTTAATGGGCGTCAATGTATGATTGTTGCCAATGATGCTACCGTTAAAGCCGGTGCTTGGTTCCCGATAACAGGCAAAAAGAATCTAAGGTTTCAGGAAATCGCTATGGAGAATAGATTACCTACCATCTATTTAGTTGATTCAGCAGGTGTTTTTCTTCCGCTTCAAGACGAAATATTTCCAGATAAAGAACATTTTGGACGAATCTTTCGAAACAATGCTAAAATGTCGGCTATGGGGATTCCTCAAATCGCTGCCATTATGGGAAGTTGTGTAGCAGGAGGGGCCTATTTGCCCATTATGTCAGATGAAGCCCTTATTGTAGAAGGAACAGGTTCTATCTTTTTGGCAGGCCCCTACTTGGTGAAGGCCGCTATTGGTGAAACCGTTGACAAAGAGACTTTAGGCGGTGCAACTACTCAGTCTGAGATTTCTGGGGTAACCGATTATAAAGTACCCGATGATAAAACATGCCTAGAAACGATTCGCGATTTGGTCGACAAATTTGGTTCTAACGACAAAGCAGGTTTTTCTAGAACCGAAGCAGTAGAACCCAAGTTGGAAATGAAAGAAATATATGGGATTTTGCCAGCAGAACGCTCTAAACCCTACAATACTAAAGATTTACTGAATCGATTGGTCGATAATTCAGAATTTACCGAATACAAAGCAGGTTATGGCAAAACAATCATTTGTGCTTATGCACGCATCGACGGATGGTCGGTAGGAATTGTTGTCAACAACCGACAAGTTGTCAAAAATGCAAAAGGCGAAGTACAGTTTGGAGGCGTTATTTATTCTGATTCAGCCGACAAAGCGGCTCGATTTATCATGAACTGTAACCAGAAAAAAATCCCTTTGGTATTTATGCACGATGTAACTGGTTTTATGGTGGGTACTCGTTCAGAACATGGAGGCATCATCAAGGATGGTGCTAAAATGGTTGCTGCCGTGTCTAATTCAACCGTTCCCAAGTTTTCAATTGTAATGGGCAACTCTTACGGTGCAGGCAATTATGCCATGTGCGGCAAAGCCTATGACCCGCGCTTAATTGTTGCTTGGCCTTCGGCCAAAATAGCAGTTATGGGTGGTTCACAAGCAGCAAAAGTATTGTTACAAATACAAACTGCTTCACAAAAAGCTAAGGGAGAAGCGATAAGTCCTGAAGAAGAAAAACAAATATTGGATAAAATAACGGCTAAATACGATGCACAAACGACCCCCTATTACGCAGCGTCAAGATTGTGGGTAGATGCTATCATTGATCCTTTAGAAACACGCAAAGTAATTTCTATGGGTATTGAAGCAGCGAATAATGTTCCGGTCGAAAAATTCAATCCAGGTATAATTCAAACCTAATATTCGATCATGTTTTTTTGCGACATATGAAATTATTAAAAGATTTTTTTCTGAACGACAAGAATATATTTTTGTTGATTTCACTGAATGCTTTGATTATTTTTCTGCAAGGTTTTCCGTACGAGACTATTGCCAAGCCCTGGCAACAGATATTCTCGATAATAGACGATATTATTTCTGTTTTATTTGTATTCGAATTGATGGTAAAAACCAGACATTTTGGATTCAAAAATTATTGGGCAGATGCTTGGAATCGTCTAGATTTATTGTTAATTGTTTTGTCTTTGCCTCCGCTCCTCTTGCATTTATTGCCCCTTGAAGCAACTGCTAATATTAGTTTCTTATTGGTTTTTAGAGTATTTAGGGTGTTCAAATTTTTTAGGTTTATTCAATTTTTCCCGCAAGTTGAAAACATATTTAGATCAATAAGACAGGCAATGCGGGCCTCCGTTATGGTTCTGACAGGTTTTTTGGTGTTCATATTTATTATGTCCATTTTATCCTGCTATTTCTATCAAAATGTTGCGCCCGAACACTTTGGCGACCCTATCGTATCCTATTATTCTATGTTTAAGGTCTTTACGATTGAAGGATGGAATACGATACCTGACGAAATGGTCAAAAATAGTAATATGAATTCTTTTGCTGCTTTTTTTACCAAACTTTACTTTGTCTTGCTATTAGTCTTTGGGGGTATTATTGGCCTCTCTATTGTCAATTCTATTTTTGTAGATGCGATGGTAAGTGACAACAACGACGAACTAGAAGAAGAAGTACGTCTTATTAAAGAGGAACTGACGCAAGCCAATCTACAACTACAACATTTAGTCGATTTAGTGCAATCGCAACAACAAGCAAACGAGGAGAAAAAGAATCATAGTTAGGGCTTAATTTGTTCCTCAAATAATTCATATGTTTGCGAATTATAGTATATTAGAAAAAGTATATCTCTAAAGCCAATACGATGCGAAAATTAAAAAATGCAGATTTAATTGTTAATAAAGATGGAAGTATTTATCATTTAGGTATCAAACCTGAAGATATAGCCGATACAATCATCCTTGTGGGCGACCCTCAACGCGTACAAAAAGTTAGCAAACACTTTGATTCTATCGAATTCACCAAACAAAAAAGAGAGTTTATAACCTGCACAGGACGTGTAGGCAATCAACGTCTAACCGTAATGGCGACAGGTATTGGCGTCGACAATATCGATATAGTTATCAATGAATTGGATGCACTGGCCAATGTGGATTTGCAAAACAGAACCATCAATGCTAATCATAAACAACTAAATTTCATTCGCTTAGGTACTTCCGGGGCCGTACGCAGTGATATCCCCGTTGCTAGTTTGGTAGCCGCTAACTACGGAATCGGTTTTGATGGTTTAATGCTATTTTACAAACAACAACTTAATCAGGATACCCAAGCCTTACAGGCATCTTTCAATCAGTACTTACAATCTATCAATTTTGAATTCCCGATAGAACCCACTTATGCAAGTGCCTCTGAAGCACTGCTTAGTCATTTCGAAGCGCCGAAATGGCGACAAGGTATAACAGCGACTGCTACGGGGTTTTATGGCCCACAAAACCGACAAATTAGAGCCGCATCTATTATTCCTGATTTGTTTGAACAGGTAGAACCCTTCGAATTTAAAGGCTTACATCTTACCAATCTAGAAATGGAAACTTCGGCTATCTTTGGCTTGTCCAATATTTTGGGGCATAATTCACTTGCACTCAATGTAATTTTGGCCAATCGTAGAACAGGAGATTTTGCAGCGGACCATACCGCGATGGAACGACTACTTATTCGATCATTTTTCGAAGATTTTTGCTAATAAATTATGCTACAATAAGCTGTATATAGCTTTAGATAGATAATTTTTGTTGTATTTAGCCATTCGCTTACTTATCACTGCAGGCTAATGCCCTTTTATTCTATGGGTAGGATGCCCTTGCTAAACAACAAAATATAGATTTAGATTTGTGTTTTATTGATCAAACCATACCGTTGTCTGGTCCTCAGGACTTCCGTTGTAATTGATCGTAATTTCTTCGCCAACTATAATGTC
>CAJQQM010000107.1 GCA_905480485.1 uncultured Aureispira sp. | reverse complement strand
CCATTGTGCCACTGCTTTTTCAATGCTTATCGAAGACGGTAACACGCCCCTTGATTGGGCGGTGGATACTTCTACGCGTGGAAACAACACAACAACATGCAACGACTTTGGAATCGGCAATTGTATACAATGTATTGGCGTTCTCATTTGTAGCAACACCAATCCGCCGCAAAGTGCGGGGGCCACATTATCGGCATGCGCAGTACCACAAGCGATTCGTTCGCCCTCTGCTGCAAATGCTATCAAGGCATGCTTGCTAAAAGGTTCTCCTACTAATTGATTAAAGGCATAGGCTGCAGCAGCGCTACTTGCGCTAGACGAACCCAAGCCTGAACCCGATTCAAACCCTTTTTGGATATAAATATCAACTCCAGTATAATTATTTAATGCATTTTGCATGCATTCAATAACTACTGAGCAGCAATTTTTATCAAGTTGCCTCGGAATATTTACTCCGTCTACAATTTCTTTAATACAATTTTTGGTACTGCCATTTGTTTTTAGTTCTATAATATCACCTATACTGTTCAAGGCAAGCCCTAATACATCAAATCCTACGGATAAATTAGCAATTGTAGCGGGGGCAAAAACTTTAATGGATTGAGCCATAATGAGCGCTTTGATGAAATAAAAGCATTAAATCTGAAAATACACCTGAGGCTGTTAATGCAGCACCTGCACCGGCACCTTTGATGACAAGTGGTTCGCTTGGATAGCGCAAAGAATGAATCGATACAATATTATCTTTGCCCGCTAGATGGTACATCGGACTTTCTGGCGGGATCAACTCTAGCCCTACTTTGGCCGTAGCATCCTTAAAGGTAGCCACAAATTTTAGGCGACAATTTTGACGGACGGCTGATTGATATAATTTTTTAAAATGGGATTCGTTTTTTTGTAATAATTCCATTAATTGATTTTTGTTGCGGCTCGCTAAACATTCTTGTGGCAAAAAAGAATCACATTCAATAGATGCCATTTCTAAAGGATAGTTCGCTTCCCTAGCTAGAATCAATATTTTACGCATAACATCTACCCCACTTAAGTCAATCAAAGGATTGGGTTCTGTAAAACCGGCTTCGGCTGCACGTTCTACAACCTTTGCAAAAGATTCTGTTGCATCGTAATGATTAAAAATAAAATTAAGACTTCCAGAAAGCACCGCTTTAATTTGTGTAATCGTATCTCCGCTCAAAACTAAATCTTGAATCGTTTTAATGACAGGCAGTGCAGCAGCTACAGTTGTTTCGTACAAAAATTGACATTGTTTACGTTGAGCTGTTTGCTTTAATAATTGATATTTATCGAATGGCCCACTGCAGGCAATCTTGTTGCAAACAACCACCGATATACTAGCTTCAAGAAAATCTTGGTAATATTCGCTAACCAAGCTAGAGGCTGTATTGTCAATAAATATACTATTTTGCAAATTTAGATCTTTAACTTGTTGAATATAATCTCTAAAATCTTGATAAACAACTCCTTTTTTGTCAAGTTCTAAAGCATTTAGCGCATCAATTCCGCTTGATTCAAACAACATTTTTTTGCTATTAGCAATTCCTACTATTTTTATCTTAAGTTGAAGGTCTTTAGCTAAAGAGTTTTGCTGTTTATAAACCAAATCAACAAATTGCTGTCCTACATTTCCTATTCCAGCGATAAATATATGAAGACATCGATGGCTATTGTCAAAAAAGCGTTCGTGCAGTATATTGATGGCTTTGTGCCTGTTTTTTTGATCGACCACCAGAGAAATATTCCGTTCGGAAGCACCTTGTGCAATAGCGGCTATATTAATTCCATTTTCACCTAGGGCAGCAAATACTTTACCACTCCAGCCGATGCTAGATTTCATACCGTCCCCGACCAAAGCAATAACGGCATATTGTGATTGGTACGCAATCGCATCCATCCATTGTTGTTGTATTTCGTATCTAAAATGATTGTTGAGCGCCTCAGAGGCCTTTGAGGCATCTTTGTCGGCAATTCCGATACAGATACTTTGTTCTGAACAGCATTGGCTTATGAGTATTATATTAATTTCAGCGGCTTCCATACATCCAAAAACGCGAGATGCCATTCCTTTTTGACCTGCCAATCCGATACCTGCTACGCTTAATAAACTAATGTTAGAGATAGAGGACACTCCTTTGGCTAAGGCCTTGGTGTGGTTATCTATGTTTGGGCCTATATAGCTACCCGGATGTGTTGGGTCGAAGGTGTTTTTTAGATACACCGGAATTTGACGAGTCATAAGTGGTCGTATCGTTGGAGGATAGACTACTTTGGCACCGAAGTGGGCCAATTCAAAAGCTTCTTTGTACGATAAATTTTGGATGGTGCTAGCCTCCGGAACAATAGAAGGGTCAGCACTTAACATACCGTGCACATCCGACCACAATTCTAGTTGATTGGCCTTAAGTGCTGCTGCAAAGATAGCGGCCGAATAATCAGAACCACCACGTCCTAATAAGCTAGGATGCCCTTCTTGATTGCTGGCAATAAAGCCCGGTACAATATAAGATTGCTTATAATCAATCTGCTGTATTCGTTTGTTGGTCTGTTCCTGAAGGACAATTCCTTGCAAATAAGCCCCTTTCGTTTTTATAAATTCTCGACTATCTAAATAGTTGACATTTAAACCACTATCCAAACAACAGCGGTACAGAATCATACTAGATAAGAGTTCACCATGTTGAATAATCGCCGCTTTACTACGATCCGAAAGTTCATTTAGAGTTGATACTGCAGCACACAATTGGTGTATTTGCTGGCATTGACGCTGTATAAAAAGGACTATTTCTGCCTGATTTGCATGGGGTATTAAAGATTGGCCTATTTCGATATGTCTCTGTTCAAAAGCTTTGAGATGTGGTAGATGTTGATGATTAACCGCCTTTTGGGCAATCTCAATTAATTGATCAGTAGCGCCCTGAAAAGCAGATGTAACGATTAAAAAAGGGCCTTTAATAGCTTCAATAATTGATTTCACTTGTTGTATACAGGGGGCTGAGGCTACACTAGAACCACCAAATTTGAGTATTTGCATAATAGATGTTCTTAGAAATGAGTTAATTGGCACAGTGCACGCAATAAGGGCTTTCGGGGGTTAAGACAATTCTTCCAGCCGGAATAGGTCGGCTGCATTTTTTGCACAAACCAAAGCCTTCCTGGTCGATTTGATCGAGGGAGGCTTTAAGGGCTGCCAAATTAGCTTGTGCACGACGCAAAGCAGCTTCAACGACACTTTTGTTATTAATAGCATCCATTCTAGATAGCCTACCAATCGAATTTTCGGGTTTAATGGGCTGTGCCATTTCCTGGTAGGCAATGATTTTTTTTTGTGATTTTGCAATTTTTTGATGCAACATCAGGCGTATATTTTCTTTTTCATCCGCATTCATAGGCTTAATTTTTCCATTGCTTTCTTTCTTGTTCCCGATGTTGTAAAAGTACCTTTACCGGATAATTAGTGTCAAGATATTCTGCAATCCTATCGGCAGAGTAAACCGAACGATGTTGACCACCTGTACAGCCAAAATTGATACATAAATGAGCAAATCCCCGGTCTATATATGTTTGAACTGCTTGGTCTATCATGTTTTTACACTGTTCTACAAAAGCATCAATGCTTGATTTTTCTTTAAAGAATTGAATGACAGCTGCATCTCTACCGGTTAATTTTTTATAGGGTTCGTAACGGCCAGGATTGTGAATAAAACGACAGTCAAAAACAAATCCTCCTCCATTTCCGCTTGGGTCTTGTGGAATCCCTTTTTTGTACGAAAAACTTTTGACACGTATGGTCAATTGTTTGGCTGTTGATTGGTATTTTAATTGAAAACTACCAGCCTGCTGTACCAAAGATTTTAAAACATCGAATAAATGCGGGGCCTGAAATGGGAAATCAACTTCTTGTAGTAGCCATTCCAAATTTTTCAAGGCAAAAGGAATACTTTCTATAAAATGTTCTTTGCGTTGATAAAGGCCCTTGAATCCGTAGGCACCTAATACCTGCAGCGTGCGAATAAGCACAAAACCGTAATAACTTGCTTTGAATTGTTTTTGGTCGAGTGGAATATATTGAGCGACTTGTTGCATGTAATAATCCAATAAATCGGCACGAACGGTTGGGCTCAAATTGGCTTTAGCCTGAAACAGCAAGGATACAACATCGTACTGTAAAGGACCCCACTTGCCGCCTTGATAGTCTATAAAGGCGATAGACTGACCTTGCACCATTATATTGCGCGATTGAAAATCGCGAAACATAAAATAATCGTATTGTTCGCGGCCCAAATACTTGGTAAGTACCCGAAAGTCTTGTTCGAGTAAATTTTCGTCAAAAATAATTTTACTGGGTTTAAGATAACAGTATTTGAAATATTGTAAATCCCATTGCATCGCTTGAAGCCCAAAACTAGCAGGCTGATGGTATTGTGTTATATCAAGCTGTTCCACTCCTTTAATTTGTAGAAAAGCCAAATCTTTTAAGGCTTTTTTGTACAATGCCAAAACCTCTATTGGAATAGTCGCCCCCTGTCGCTTGTTTTCAAGACGCATGAGTAAAGTTTCATCTCCTAGGTCTTCTAGCAAATAAAGCTGTTGAGTCGAATCGTATTTGTATACCTCAGGCACCGACAATCCTTTGGTCCGAAAATGACGGCTATAGGCCACAAAAGTATCGTTTTCCTCTTTCCACGGATTATAAACGGCCACTGCCGTTCGAAGGTTTCCTTTGATTCTGTAGTATTGTCTATCGGACCCCGAAGCTGGCAATTCGCTTAAAGATTGCATACTTTCGTTGGCCCAATCTTCAAAAAAATTCTGAATAAGTAGACGTCTTTCTTTGTTCACTATTATTTTAGAATTACTTTAGTATTTTGATAATGCTAATCATTGTTATGTATAGATGTTAGCTTTTAAACTTCAAATCTAATACCTTTTAGGATGCATAGTAAAAATCACCTCAAAAAATTTATGCAACTCAAACAAAAAGGGCCAATTGAGTGCCAAGATATTGAACAGATGCATAAGTTTTTTGAGACCTACATGAAATATATTGCACTCACCTATCTTAGAATGAAGGGAGGAAAGTATGAAACGGTACAAACTTATGTGCGCAAAAGTTGGATCTCATGCAACGAAAAAACACTCAAAAAGATATTACTTCATTTTTTTAATCAAGACAAACGAAATCAGCACTTTTGGAATAAATTGATGCAACAGCATCCTCATTTTAAGGTCCGGCTTCAATTATTGTTTGACTATGCCTCTAAAGTACGTAATTATATCTTTCATGGCAATTATTATCCATTTCAAAAAGAGGAAAAGCGCTTTATTTTTGATATCTATTTGGATTGTATTCATCAAATTGAATTTATTATAAGCCAATTTCATTCAAACAAAACGATTCTGAATAGCAAGCCTAGTGATTTCACTTGCCAAGCTACTCAATTTACCACACAAGCTCAATTAAGAAATTTACTTAGTTTCCATCCTACAGAACTGCCCATATCCTATAAAATGGCCCAGCAATTATTGCAGCCTGACCATGATAATGCATTCGTATAAACTTATTTTTTATGCCATCTAATTCCAAGAATAAAAAAAATTCCCATTTATTAAAAGAACATGCCGAAACGGTTTATGCCAAAGAACTAAAGGCTTTAGCCAAAGAAGATAATTATCCTAGACCGAGCAATTGGAATTTATCACCTTGGGCTGTCGTTCGTTATATAATGGGTACCACACTTGAAGACGGTACGCACATTACGACCAAGTATTTTGGAGCGCAACGACTCATTGAAATTGCTGTAGCTACCTTGGTAACCGACCGAGCCCTTTTGTTAATGGGCGTTCCTGGAACGGCCAAGACTTGGGTAAGCGAACATCTTTCGGCCGCTATCTGCGGCAGCTCTACTTTGCTGGTACAAGGTACTGCAGGCATCAACGAGGATCAATTAAGATATAGCTGGAATTATGCAAGTTTGTTGGCTAAAGGACCTACCGAAGAGGCTTTAGTGGCCTCGCCCCTCATGCACGCCATGAGAAATGGTAAAATTGCCAGAGTAGAAGAATTAACAAGGATTCCTGCTGACGTACAGGATACGCTTATAACAGTGTTGTCCGAAAAAACATTACCCATTCCAGAACTAAATACAGAGGTTCAAGCTAAAAAAGGCTTTAACTTAATTGCAACAGCCAATGATAAAGACCGCGGGGTACACGATTTGTCGAGCGCCTTAAAACGACGTTTCAATACCGTTATTTTACCCCTGCCTAGCAGTCTTGAAGAAGAGGTCAAAATTGTCAAAACAAGGGTGGAACAACTAGGTAAGGGCTTGGAAATTCCAGCAGAATTGGCACCAGTAAAAGAAATACAACGACTAGTCACCATGTTTCGAGAATTGCGTAATGGTCAAACAGAAGATGGAAGAACCAAAATTAAAGTACCTTCTGCTACCTTAAGCACAGCAGAAGCTATATCAGTTATCAATTCGGGGCAGGCACTTGCTGCCCACTTTGGCAACGGAACATTAAAAGCTAGAGACTTAGCGGCAGGAGTTATAGGGGCCATCATCAAAGACCCTGTTAATGATCGTTTGGTTTGGCAAGAATACCTCGAAACAGTTTTGAGAGAACGCCCAGAATGGTCAGACTTATACCGGGCGTTCAAAGAAATAGAGTAAATTTTAATCGGTCATCGCCTCAATCTTTTTCATCAATTCTTCGGCTTCGTGCTGTTTAAAATTACTTTCTTTACGATCTATGTGAGATAATCGGAACGACTCCTCCATCAATTTTTTGTATTGTTCCATCATTTTTTCTTTGGCCGATTTCTTTTTGAATAATCCAAACATAGTTAAGTGATTTATTGGTTAAGTTTATTTTTTAATTCCTGATTTGTAGGTATCTATTGCTCTCAAACGAGCATATTTATGTTCAACAACTGGATTGGGATAAGCATCTGTTAATAGCTCGGGAATCCATTTTTTGACGTAAGTCATTTGTTTATCAAATTTTTTGAGTTGACTCGAAGGATTAAATACCCTAAAATAAGGCGAGGCATCGCAACCGGTACCTGCGGCCCACTGCCAATTTCCGGTATTGGACGACAATTCAAAATCCATTAATTTTTCGGCAAAATAATCGGCCCCCCATCTCCAATCAATAAGAAGGTGTTTGCACAAAAAACCAGCTACAATCATACGTACTCGGTTGTGCATATATCCGGTTTGATTCAATTCTCGCATACCTGCATCTACCATTGGGTAGCCGGTTTGGCCCGTACACCATTTTTGGAACTCTTCGGTATTGTTGCGCCACTGCACCCCGTCGTATGCAGGTTTGAAATTGTGCTGGGCAGAATCAGGAAAATGATACAAAAGTTGAAAAAAGAATTCTCTCCATATGAGTTCACTCATAAAAATATGATCATCGAGGCCTAATTGATCGATAATTTGTCGACAACTAACCGTTCCAAATCGCAAATGTGGACCTAAATCAGACGTGGATTGGTTAGGCGTATCTCTTTTTTGTTCGTAGCTTGGTAATATATCGAGGCTAAAAGGACGTGCCTGTATGGAAGAGGCAACGAACGATAATGCCGAATAGCTTGGAAGCGGACAATTATTACGATAATAGTTTGCGTTGGTGGGCATCTCTAAAGGGCGCATCGAAATGTTAGCACTGTGTTCTAACCATTTATTTTTGTAGGCTGTAAACACACGATAAGGCGTACCGTCTTTTTTTAGGACTTCGTTTTTGGCAAATATTACTTGATCTTTATACGCCTTGGCTGGTATCGAATGTTGTGCAAAAAGCTGTTCGATAGATAAATCCCGCTGTAATGCATAGGGTTCGTAATCTTCGTTATAGTATAGCGCATCGACGGTGTAATGCTCTATGATATCGTTAAATATATCCGCAGGCTGGCCTTTTTGGAGCAACAAACTACTCCCCTTTTGCCGAAGCTGTTGGTGTATACGTTCTAGGTTTTGATAGATAAACTGTATGCGTGGATCGTCAGCAGGTAGTTGGTCAACAATCGCTTCGTCAAAAATAAAAAGAGGAAGGACAGGATACTCTGAGGCTAATGCATGAAACAAAGCAGTGTTGTCTTCGAGACGCAAATCGCGTCTAAACCAAAAAAGGCTAATCGTGGGCTTATCCATAATGGTTAAGTTTGGTGTAATGAGAATACACAGACCTAACACAATAAGCTCAATAAAGTTGATAAAATAACTTAAAAGTTGGCGCGTATTTCGGCCCTCCCTACATGAACGACAGGCGCTGTGTCACCTGTTTTTCTACCTTCGTAGCTAATCGTCATCTGAATATTTCTTGATAAAGCCTGTGCAAGTGATACTTTCCACAAAAAATTACTGCCCGATTGTAAACCTTCCGTTATAGTATAGCCTGTAGCGGTTGTCGCATCTCCGCTAAAATCAACTTGAACAATAGAAAAACTAGCTCGAACATTGGTTTTGGCCGAACGACTGTAGGTAAATTCTGTGGTTATATCATGACTGTTTAAGGTTTCCATCAAATTTATAGTATTCTCTTTGTATTGATATTTATACTTTAATACCACACGAAGTGTATTTTTGTATAATACAGAAAATTGAGGTTCTATTTTGTAGAATTGAATTTGTAAGGCTCTTTCTGGAAAAAAGGCAGCTGTACTACTTTGTTGTCCTATTGCTCCTATTAATTGTGCCTGAAAACGGAACTGTTGTGCCCAATTATTGTTTTTAGAAGCTCTTTTACTGGCCAACGAGGGTTTGATATTGAAGCGTTGTCTCAAGGCATATTCGCTGTAACTTCGAGTTTCGAAACCAGTACTCAATAAGGTTTTGCCACGGTTATCGCGTTGTGTTAATTCGAAACTATAGAGGCCTGTTCGGTTAAAATATAGATTGTTTTGAATAGCAGAACTGATGGCGACTAAGGAAGAATCGACAATATCTAGTTGAAACGGATTGAAGGGAACAACTCCTTGGGCACCGTCATAGGTTTTGCGTTCTATCTTAAAGATACTTCGCGAAGAGAATCGTTCAAGAATATCGAAACCAATAGGTGTTTTATCCCATTTTTTCTTTTTTTTGATACTTCTAATCAATACTTTAGGGCGAATGGTCAAGCTTTGGCTAAACAAAACGTTGTTGGTGCGAATAAACTGCCCGGTAAGTAAACTTACCCGTATATAATTTGCTTGATCTTGAAAATTCGCCAATTCGAATTCATTAATTTGTTCGACTTGGTCTTCGTTGCGGTCTACCCAAATATGACTTCCTTGTCCTATATCGACCGGAACATATTCGTATTGTATTTGTTGTTGTTGGCCAGAACCTAATTGGTAAATAGTGCTCGAACGGATAAATCCATTTTTGATATTTAATAAATACTCTAATCGACCAAGGTAGGTTTCTTTGGGGCTTTCATTACTTAGGCTTGTATCAACAATAGCTAAATTTCGATAACTTAGGTTCCATTTTAATTTAGAAAATTTGGAAGCATCCCATTTTCCAGCAACATTAAAATCATCGGCTATCGCATTGACCCTAAACCGAAGGGAATCGGCGGAATAGTCGTGCCTTCGGCTGTAGTGTACATGTAAGTTTAATCGTTTAGAGGCTGGTAAATCGGCATATACTTTCAACAGGTTATAATAAAAACTACCCGTTTTTAGACTGTCTTGGAGCAAATCCCTGCGTTGTATTTGTTCGAGTTCGCCATAAACCCCAATTTTTAAATTTTTTAATTTTTGAATGGAATAAGAAAGGTCTACGCGAGGACGTGCAAACAAACTACTTTCAGTATTTGTTTTACTTTGAGTCAAACTACTATTACTTACAAAACGGAATCCTTTAAATTGGGTATTAAGATTGAGTAGATGTCGATAGCCATTGTATAGGCTACCTTTGTTAAGACCACTAAACTCGTAGGCTGCCGAACCCCATTTTGGTCCTTTTACATTAAACCGAACTTTGTATAGATGTTCTGCAGTAGCTTCAGATAAAGTAATGTTCCAATCTCGTGCAAACTCCCGAGTACGATAGGGTTCGACAAATTCGAACGATTGCATCAAAAATTCGTAATGAGCATTAATATTAATAATAGTGGTGGCAGCTATTTGCTGAGAGTCTTTGCTGGCATATCGATTTATTTTGGGACCCCAAAAAGGGATAGTTTGTTGGTAACTTAGTCGTGCAGCAAGCCCTTGATTATCATCATTTCCCAAGCTAGAATAGGTGTTTTGATCGACGTTACTCAAAGCAATGTCAGCCGAAATTTTAGCGTTTTTGTGCAGGCGATAATCTATTCCAAGATTGTATAGTTGACGTTGTTTAGGAGCCGTTAATAATTGAACAGCGGCATGCGTGCCTCGGGCTAAGCCTGTCAGCGGGTCGGGGGCAATCCACTGATATACGACACCATTTGCAGCCCCTTGAATACGTATGTAATCTCCTCCACTACTCACTAAAGCAAATTTGGCAGTATAAAGTGCAGAATCTGTGTTGTTGGAGTAAACCAAAATACTATCATAAAATATACCATTAGCCAAGGTATCAATTAGTTTATAAAAAACAGACCCATTATTTTGGGCATCCGGGTCGATGGTATTGATACTAGAAATAAAAGCTTGGTCGGTATTGTCGCCTGCACGTTGCAGTACGGCTTTTGCAGAATCAGACAAACTATTAGACAATTGTTGTCCTTTGGCATCTTGTTCAGAATAAAAATTGAAACGAACAGTCGATTTTTGAGTTTCATAAGCTACATTAGCCGTTGCCAAACTTCTTAAATAGCTCAAATCTGAATAACTAAATTCAACTTGTATTCGTTTATCTTTGGTAATCAATTGACTTGGGCTGAAGGTGATTTCGCCCAAATTATAATCAATTACATAATCGTTGTCGGCCCCTCTTGTCATTAATTGACCATCTATAAAAACACGTTCTGTACCGGCAATAATGATAATAAACTGTTCACCAGAATTACCGGTCAAACGATAAGGACCCTGATTGCCTTCTATGCCTGGAAAATTGTTGCGCGCAAATTGTCCTCTAGAAATGGCAAAGCTCGCATCGGAAATTAAGCGCCCTTTATTGCCTAGTTTAAGATTTGTGCGCAGTTGTCCCCCTTGCAAACGACGGTAATAATTCATAAAATAACTGCCTTTTGGTCGTTTAATATTATAATCACCGGCAATCAATTGTTGTTTTTTGTAACTAAACTGAACATAGATACGGTCAAAATCTTGTAGTTGCTGTGTATTTCCTTCGGGCTGCAAAGGTACATTATTGTCGCTGATAGCCGCCAAAATTTCCACATCGCCTAATTTTCCAGCTACTTGTAGATTAAAGTTTGAGTTTAAGATTAAATCTTGAGCATTGCCAAGCGAAATACCTCGGGCAAAAACACCACTGTAGTCTAAATTGCTAAAGTTGAAGGCATCGCCACTTAAATTAAAAGGGTTATAGGTAAACGGCGTACCGATGACGGTCGTTTCGTCAATACGTTTGCCAATTTGTACGATTTTGCGATTACTTAGGGGTTTTTGAATGGGATAAGGAAATTGCCTGAAACGTAATTGAACCGAATCGCAATTAGCAGGGATATACTTTAAAATTATACTATTTTGGACTGTACTAAAGCATGAATCGGGCAATAGCACAGCATTGCAACGGATTTCTACAGAATTCGGAAATATTGGTCGTTCCGAAATATACAAGGTGTCTAGACGCGACTTAACAGTAAATTGACGCCAATTACGGATAGAATTAGGGGCTATAATACTATCTATTTGAGCTTCTGTAGTGCAACAGAAACTGAATAGGCATATAATTATGTAGAGACAATATTTTATAACAAGCTTAATTAAAAATAGAATTTAGAACGAAGGGGTGGCTATATGTAAGGATCATTATTTGTTTAAACGAACACAACAGCACGATTCGTTGAATTAATCGGTAAAAAATAAGCATAACAGCGCTTTTTACTCCAATAAAACCGAAAACAAAAACAATTGTTAAGCGATTGTACAAAAAGTAACTAAACTAATAACGTTTGTTAGGTAGTGTAGGTTGTGTAACAAGCGTTGTTAAATCAAATAATAGTGTACAGAAAAAGACAAAGGAGTAACAATCGTGCCTCTAAAATTGACTAGGAAGGCTTTTGCAACAAACAATCGACCGCTTCTTGCATATCTTCAAGCATAAAGGGATGCCAATTTACATCCTGATACCGAACATTGCCTTTCGTGTCGACCAGATAAATACGCGGGACATGCATCTTGGCAAATTCGTTGAATAAGGCCCTTTCGGGGTCTTCAACCAAATGATAGGCTAATTGCTCTTCTTCTTTGAAGGTCATAAGTTCGGCAGCATTATGTTCACGACCGATTCCTATCAGATTAATTTGATCTTTTAGATGTTCGAATTGACGACTAATAGCCGGTGCTGCTTCGATGCAAGAAGAACACCAAGTTGTAAAAAATACCAATAATGCAGGCTTGCTAGCAGCAGCACCAAAAGTGATTTTTTGGCCTTCAATCGTGGTACATTGAACGGTAGGAATATAATTTTTGGATTCGAGGTCTTCAAGTTCCATAAGTCTATCTAGGGTTTGTAATTTGGGCTGATGTACCAAACATCCATAATGTAGTAATTATACTTGATTTAAGACTTAATTTTGATTGTTTTTTTGGACAAATCTATCAAATCATTTAATTTTGGTTCTTCAGTACACTCGATACGAATGGTAGCGCCTGTAGGTTCCAAGATACATTTCAATTCAAAATTTGTACTTTTAAACGTATTTTGTGGCTAAGTGCAAAGCTGAATTTCCTTGAGCCCAACGATGTTCTTTCAGGCATACTTGGATACCTGCATCCACTAGTTTTTGAACAACAGCAAAGGTCTGATAATTACCGTCTAGGATTAGTCTGTTTCGCAATATTTGGATTAATAATTTCCTATCAGAATCAGACATAATTTGTGCATTTGTCATTTTTAGAATAGAAATAATAGTTCATTTTTTCTAGGCCTCGTCGTACTCCTGACCATCAATGACCATTTTAGCAATAATTTCGCGCATCACTTCTGAGGTGCCTCCCCCAATTGTTCCGATACGGGAATCACGGAAAAAACGGGCCATTTTATAATCTTCCATATAGCCATATCCTCCAAAAAATTGCAGGCATTCGGTCGCTACTTTATTGGCCAATTCGGTGCCCAATAATTTGGCCATCGAACATTCTTTAACGACATAGGCTCCTTCTTGATGTAATTTGCAACAATGATAGGTAAAATATTTATTGGCTTCTATTTCGGAGGCCATTTGTGCAATGCGATGTCTTAACACTTGAAATTTATTAATTGACCGGCCAAATGCTTTGCGTTCGGACATATATTGCAAAGAATACTGCAAAGCAGATTCGCAGCCAGCAAAGGCACCCACCGCAGCCACAAGACGTTCGAGTTGAAGACCGCCCATTAAATAATAAAAGCCCATCCCCTCGTCTCCAATAAGGTTTTCGGCAGGTACTTTTACATCGTCAAAATTTATTTCGGCAGTATCCGAACAATGCCAACCCAATTTGTTGAGCTTGCGCATCGAAACACCTTCCGATTTGTTGTCGATGACTAGCAAACTGATGCCATTAGCACCCGCTTCCGGGTCTGTTTTGACCACTGCAATCAAAAAATCTCCGTAATAGGCATTGGTAATAAAGGTTTTGGAACCGTTAACAACATAGTGGTCGCCCGATTTGATCGCTTTGGTTTGAATATTCATGGCATCTGACCCTGCCCCGGGTTCAGAAATTGCTATCGAAGCGACTTTCTTGCCTGCAATAGCATCGGGCAAATATTTTTGTTTGAGCGCTTCCGAACCATGATGTAAAATATAGGGAGTAGACATGTAGGATTGTACCATCGGTAAGATAGCGAATCCTCCTGAAAAACACTTGGATATTTCTTCGATTAGAATAACAGAATAAAAGAAATCGAGGTCAAGGCCACCGTATTTTTCAGGAAAATTGAGTCCCAAATAACCCATCTCCCCAAACTTTTGCCAAAATGCACGAGGCGTCCTACCCTCTTTTTCCCATTGTTCTATATTGGGAAGAGCTTCTTTTTTTAAAAAATCGCGAATTGATTGTCTGAATAATTGATGTTCTTCGTTGAAATAATAAGCATCCATGAAATTGTATTGATTTGGTATTGAAATAGGTTGATTTAGTTTAGTATTTGACTTTATCTATGACCATTTTGGCGATTAATTCGCGCATAATTTCGGAGGTGCCGCCTCCGATAGTCCCCAATCGACTATCGCGGAACATTCTTGCGATTTTGTAATCTTCCATGTAACCATAACCACCAAAAAACTGTAGGCA
This sequence comes from uncultured Aureispira sp., assembly GCA_905480485.1. Taxonomy (GTDB): domain Bacteria; phylum Bacteroidota; class Bacteroidia; order Chitinophagales; family Saprospiraceae; genus Aureispira. Next base: position 5,178 of record CAJQQM010000107.1, on the reverse strand, counting down.
TTCGGTCATTACTTTATCGGACAATTCTGTACTCATTAATTTGGCCATAGCACATTGTTGTACCACATTGTGTCCATCATCGAAAGCTTTACAAATGGTATAGTTGTATGTTTTTTGTAATTCGATTTGGCTAGCTAATTGAGCAATCCGATGCCGCAAAACCTGAAACTTATTGATAGAACGTCCAAAAGCCTTGCGTTGCGACATATATTGTAAACTATATTCTAAGGCGTATTGACTAGCAGCGATTGCGCCAATAGCTAATATGAGTCGTTCAAGTGCAAAATTTTGCATGATGTAATAAAAGCCCATATTCTCCTCTCCGATTAAGTGTTCATGAGGTATAAAAACATCTTGAAAAGATAGTTCTGCCGTATCAGATGCTTTCCATCCTAATTTATTAAGAGCTGATGCCTGAATACCAGGTATAGTTCGGTTAAGTAAAAACAAACTAATTCCTGCAGATTGCTGATCTAAATCGGTTTTTGCAGCAACAATTAGGTAATCACTTAAAACACCATTCGTTATAAATGTTTTGGAACCGTTAATCACATATCCTTGAGCTGTTTTTTTAGCGCTTGTACGAATCGACGCTACATCCGACCCTGCATGCGGTTCGGTGACAGCCAAGCAACCAAATGATTGGCCCATACAACTAGCGGGCAAGAATTGTTCTTTTAGACGAGTCGAACCAAATTTATTCAGGTAGACCATAGCGAGTGCATCATGTCCGACCACAGCTGCGCTGAACCCTCCTGAATTTATTTTAGAGGTTTCTTCGGTAAGTATAACTTGATAGGGGAAATCTAAACCACTACCACCGTATTTTGGGGCTATTGTGGTGCCCAAAAAACCCATATTTCCGAATTTGGACCAAATTGATCGAGGAATTTGACCTTCTGACTCCCAATCATCTATGTAAGGTACCACTTCGCGTTGTAGAAAATCGCGCAAGGCTGTACGGAAAAGATGATGTTCTTCACGGAAAATATTCATGTAGTGCTTTTCTTGGTGTTACTTTCGTCTGCGTCTGTATGTGGGATTACTTTGGTAAAATAAAAGGAATAAACCAAAGCTAGTTAGCTTGTCAAAAAAGTGTATTAACTTATGGCATATGCAAACATTAAAATGAGCAAAGCCCACATCAGTACAGAGGTTTCGGTAACTAAGGGCTGACTGCCCGGTGAATTTAATTTTTTCATGTTGGAATAATTGGTTAGGTAATTAAGAAAGGATTAAATTATAACTCAAAAATATCGCCCCACAAACGTTGTCCGCCATCTATATATACTGTCTCGCCGGTTATATAGGTAGCCATCGGACTCATCAGAAAAGTAGCTAAATCAGCTACTTCCTGCGTTTCGCCTAGTCGTTTGAGCGGAATTCGGTCACTGACGCCTTTGAGTAAGTCAGGGGGATATTGTTTAAGCCCCGTAGACCGAATTACACCCGGTGCAATTGCATTGATATTGATACCGTATTTGGACCATTCGACAGCAAGGGTTTTGCTTAAGTTGTCGACGCCTGCACGTGCTGCCCCAGTATGTACCATTCCAGGAAAGCCACGGTAAATATTAGCAATGATGTTAATGATATTGCCAGATGTTTGCGGTATAAAAAAATGTTTAGCCATTGTTTGAGTTACATGCCATGTGCCATTAAGGTTGTTGTTGATAACTGCATTCCAGCCATTAGGACTGATTTCTTCGGCAGCTGATGGAAATTGTCCGCCTGCATTGTTTACTAATATATCTAGTTTGCCTGAATGCTTTTGAATGTATTCGGCAAGTGTTTCTACTTGATGAATGTTGCGTATATCACAAGATAAGAATCGGCAGTCGCCTAATTCAGAAAGTTCTGTGGCCGCTGCTTCGAGTTTGCTGTTGTTGCGTGAACTTATGTATACCGTAGCACCATAACGTAGACAATTGGCTGCAATGTTGTAACCAATACCACTGCGCCCGCCGGTAACAAGCAATATCTTATCTTTTAAAAGATTTTGGGCAAACATCTAAATCTCTTGAATTTGTCGTGAAAGAATATTTTAATATAATAAAAGATTGGATAGCAGAACAAATAAATTGTATATTATTTTGGTATTTGGACACTTTAAACCGTATATTTTACATATTGAGCAAATTATTGATGGAATATTTTATAATATGAAAGCATTACGCACTTTGTACGAACAGCTAGGAGTTGAAGCCTATTACAAGCAGTATGCTGCACAATATATCAATCCTCATTTGGCACAAATTCAAGAATTGTTGTTAGCAAACGAAGGCAATTTGGATTACAGCAGCCTTTTAGATTTATGTGCCGGAGGGGGAGAAGTTTCGGCAATCGTCCAATCTCTAGGGTATTCGAATACGACAGCAACCGACCCTTTTACCCATCAATTATATCAAAAAAATATAGGGAGTGAATGTCAAAAATTATCCTTTGACGATATTATAAGAGGCAAACTAGAGGGCAATTTCAGTACCGTTGTGTGTAGTTTTGCCATGCATCTTTGTCCTACACAGCAATTATATCCTTTGTTGCTTCAACTATTTGCGCTAAGCCCTGTTTTAGTAATAATTAGCCCACACAAGCGACCAATTTTAGATGTTTATGAAGGCGTTCAATGTGTCTTAGAAGATTATAGCTTTACCAAAAAAGGCAAGAAAGTATTCCTCAAAGCCTATAATTATGCCTATATTCAGCATCAATAACTACCTTTATTCCTTCTTTCAGATTCAAAATGATTAATCATGCCGCTTATTATACGCTATTCATTGCTTCTGATTATTTGTTCAATGACATTTTTTACTTGCAGTTACAAACCCCTAATTAAGGGTAAATGGCGTTTGGATAAGGCCCCTGAAGATATGTATACCACCATGCAATTCAAAAAAAATGGTACTTTATTGTTACAGAATAAAGAAGAAACATTGATTCAAAATTGGGATTACTCCCACAACCGTCGTCTGATTACGATTTCCAACAAAGACAATCCTGAATCTGAATATTTTGTCATCAATTATATTGATCCTTTTTTTATGGGTATTTCTAACAAACAGAAGGCCTATACCCTATCGCGTTCGCTCAAAGTAAAGTCGGTCAATCATCGTACAGCACGCCGCAAACTTAAAGGTACCTGGACATTGATGGAATTAGACGGTCAACTACAGGCACCCCAAAAAATGCAATTATCTTTTTGGGATAATGGTGTGTATCAACAAATTCAAGGTAATAATCACCAATTAGGCCGTTGGATTTTGAGTAATGATAATCGTAAACTCACCCTCAGCAACGATGAACTCACCCAAACTATTGAGCTATCTTTTACTCAAAAAAGTCGACTACAAATCAGTGATGTTTACGGAAGTTATCTGCTAGAAAAAAAAGAACGATTGCTTAAATCCCCTTCTAACAAAAAAGTGGCCGCCCGAATTGTAGGAGCTTGGATGCTGACATTAGTTGGAACTAAGGCCGTAGAGGATTCTGATTATACATTGTATTTGAATGAAGATGGTAGTTTAAAAATATTTGAAAATAATCAAATTGCAGAACTAGGGAAATGGTCGGTTTCTGAAGATGGTGCTTTTTTGGTTTTAGAACATTCAGACAAAAACCACTCTTATCCTATTGAATCGATCGGATTGAATAAACTTAAATTGAAAGATAATTTTGAATCCATCGTGTTTAAACGCGTAAACATGTTTTAAATGGCAGTAGAAATCGAACGTAAGTTTTTGGTCAAAACAACATTATGGCATTCAGTTCAGCATCAACTAACCCCTCAAATTATTCAACAGGGCTATTTAGCCACTAGCAACAAGCATAGTATTCGTGTAAGAATCAAAGATTCTGTTGCTTTTGTTACGATAAAAAGTAAAGAAACGGGGCTGCAACGTCAAGAATTTGAATACACAATTCCCTTAGCTGATGCACAGGCGATGCTTTCTACCTGTTCAAGTGGCCTCATACAAAAAAAAAGATATACCTATCCTTTTGAAAGTCATCTGTGGGAAATTGATGTTTTTGAAGGCGTCAACCAAGGATTGATAGTGGCTGAAGTAGAATTAAAAAGCCCCAATGAAACTATTGCATTGCCATCATTTATTGGACAAGAAGTAAGTTTTGATAAGCGGTATCGAAACGAAGCATTGAGTGAATTCCCCTACAGTAAATGGTAAATTTTTACTTTCTGTTATTCAGGTAAGTTTGTGCTCTCAAAGCTGCATTATTACGTACAGATACATAAAATAGGTTTAAATCGCCAATGTGATAATCGCGCCGTTGTAATAATTTGCCTAAAAACATATTGGGCTTGCCTACCCAAAGAACCGGCCCACTCACTTGTGCATCTAACAGTTGTTTGCGCAAGGTATTAAACCCCAACAAAACAGCCCCTTCGTTGAGCTTGTAGTCGGCACGAATGCTATCTGTTTTCCACGAGAGTGGATTGACACAGACTTGATTGGCATCAATCCAAGAAGGAATATAGCCTTGTGTGTACGTACGCCAAGTCAAAAAACAACCCGTTTGTTCAGCATGCTGCCCAATAGGAATCTCTTTGAATGCATCTGCATCGACGCCCCAGCCTACAATATAGGATGCGATGAGTTGTTTTTGAAGTTCCTGTCCATCAATCAATTCTTGCATCAATTGAATCAAATGCCTAGCCCCCTGACTGTGAGAAGCCATAATAAAGGGTTTGCCCTTGTTATCGTGTTCGAGATAGTATAAAAATGCTTTTTTTACATCTGCGTAGGCAATGTCGAGTGCTTCATCGCCTTCTTTTTTGTAGGGATCGAAAAAACTACGAATATGTGCTTGCCGATAACGTGGGGCATACACTTGACCGGCTAAATTAAAAATACTTGCCTGCAATTTGATGGTGCTGTTGTCTACCTTTCGATTTATTTTTTTGTCGTTAACATCGGCATTCCAGTGAAATTCATTTTTGGGGGCATCAGTATATATGGTAGGATGTAAAAAAAATACATCTACTTGCTGTTGTGTGGTAGAATTTTGTTTTCGTAGGGGACTTGGTATTTTGTCGGAGGGGTCTTTTTTGTTGGGATGCGCGGCCCAATTTTGTAGATTGCTATAATCCGGTGCTGATGGGACAGGACTGTTTTGGAAAGATTGGTGCCCTTGTGCTAGGGCAAATTTGAAAGTAAAAAGCAT
>CAJQQM010000106.1 GCA_905480485.1 uncultured Aureispira sp. | reverse complement strand
TGGTGTTGTAATGGATGCAAATCCCCAAAATTTTAATTCTGGCTTTAATCCTTGTCACAATTTAGTCGATATTGATGCGGATGGTGATTTAGATAATTTGGTGTTTTATGATAATAAATATACTGACTTTTATTTAAATGTAGGTTCGGCGACGAATCCTAATTTTGTCTTGCAACCTTCAAGTTTGAATCCTCTAAATATCTTTGTAAGTTCATCGATTGATTTTCAAGCTAATACGACACAACAATTTGTAGATTTTGATAATGACGGTGATTTTGACTTTTCGCTATATTCTGCATCAAATACACTTCCCCTATACTATTATGAAAATACGGGTGATTCAGCAAATGCAGTATTTTCGAGTTCTTCTGTGCCCGTTTTGGACACTACTTACAACGGGACAAGAGACATTACGAATGGAAATAATCACTTTTATGGTCTCTATTCCTTTGTTGATATAGACGGGGATAGCGATTTAGATGTTTTTGAGTTAGATTTTTTTGGAGATATTCTCAATTACTATGAAAACATGGAAATCGTTGATACAATGACGCAAGTAAATTGGTTCGCAGAGGAAACTGAGGACTTTGGAGTGTATCCTAATCCATGTATGGGTATCTTAAATTTTAATAAAGTAGAGACCGGACAGCTTTTTATCTACGGACGTGCGGGTACTTTACTGAAGTCTGTTGCGATAGAAAATGCGCAGAGTATCGAATTGAATGATTTGGATAATGGAATGTACTACATTATACTTGATGCAGATAGAAAGCGTCGTCAGGGTACCATAATTTTGCAAAAATAAAGCACTAGATACAAGGAATATACTATTCAAAAGCCGTTATACTTCAGTAGGAGTGTAGCGGCTTTTTTTTGTGGTTTGGGATATATAGGGCACAATTCTAGCATTCAAAATCAAATAATAGATAAAAACAATCAATGGCATTTATTTTGCCTCGCTTGCCAAGGGTCTTGACAGGTATATTAAAAAAAAACTAAATTATAAATAAAAAAAATAGTATATTAAGGGCAAAGTCAAGTAGATGCATAAAGTTCATTTGAAACTGTATGGATTTATAATTATGTTTTAACTACAAAACCAATCATGTCATGATTCAAGTTGACAAAATACAACAGCAAGTCGATTTATACTCTACTAAAATTGAGCAATACAAATCCATTTTATTGGCCAATGACGGGCAATTTGATACCGACGAACAATCTCGATTGAATCAGTTAAATGATCAAATAGATCAAATTAATGCTCGTTTAGCGGAAATGAAAGCAGCGCAGCAAGGTGGTTTATCTTTGTTTAAAAGAAAATCAAAATGTGACCGTATGCGAGAAAAGTGGCAAGAAAAAATAATCGAACCCTTTAGTCAACAAATTGAGCAATATCAGGCTGCCACTGCCCAAGATTTATATAATTATGCCGATAACTTAGCACAACAATACTTCGATAAATACAGCAAACGCCGTTGGTTTAATCCTCAAAAAGGGCCCACTGTTTCGGATAATTACCTCAATTACATTGGCGTTTTTTCAATCAATCGTAGTTTTGAAATACGTAGAGATGTTCAACTTAATGAATATTCTGAATACGAAGAACGACCCTCTACCTACAACGGTATACTCAAGCAATCGATGAGGAAAGCTATTCAAGTAGCTTTGGATGATATAATTGAAATAGAAGTACCGCAAAGTAGCCAATATCAGTTAATATTGAATGGTCAGTTGGATTATTTATTGGATAGTTATGATATACCCGATACCTTTGTCTTAAGCGATAATAGCCAAACAATTTACAGTGCTACATTGAGTGGGACCAATCAAAAAGCAAGTATTCCTTTTGGGCAATTGAACGGAAATTTGAAAATTGATGTTCAAGAAAGTAAGGAGTCATCTGTTTGGCGTGCCAATGTAGGGGTCCAATTTTTGCAAATTACATTTATTATACCCGACTGTCAAGCGGATATTCCTTGTCCTGATATTTCGAATCCCTATTAAGTCTATTCAGCATACCAAGTTAAAACGAGATAATGGCTAAATTATATTTACTTTTGGCGGTGTTAGCACTAAATTCTTGCACACCCTCTATATACGAACGTTATTTTGTGCCCACCAAGCAAGCAGTAACCGACCAAAAAGAGGCTTGTATGGGCTATCATGCATTTGTTTACAACAATACGTTTGGAGAATGTGTCTACGAAGAATTGCGTTGTCTAGAAGGGCAACGCGGCAGCTATTGTGCCTATACACAGTGTGCCAACACCAGGCAAAAGGATACCTTGCGCTACCTCGAGTTCAAAAACAATCCAAGATATCAATACCGCAAAGATGTGGCCTGTACAGCCCTTCAAAAATCGGATTATCCTTATATTGCGGATGGCCGAACCCAGCTACGGGAGTGGCACAGCAAGCGCTGTCAAGTACAAGCTACCCGACTTATATATATCGAAGAGGAACCCGCCTTTAGCGAATTAAATTTTATTAATTCCACCATAGATGTTTGTGGGTGGGGCCAACAACATTATTGGTCATATGGTCGTCAGGAGGGTTTATATAAAGATGGGAAGCGCGTAGGGAAGTGGTCATTTGCCGCTTTTAACGATCCCTTTTTTGAAGCTGCCAATCCATCTATACAACCGCTTTTTGTGCGTCAGGAATCGAATTATAAAGATGGCTTCAAATCTGGACTAACCACCTATTACACGACACAGGATAGCAGTCGCCTTGTTCCCTCTGAATGGGAGGATAGGTTCCTGACAGTTCCCTACAAATCGGGACGTATTGAAGGCTGGGTTATCGAATGGAACCCTGACAACAGGCCAGTCGATTCTACGCACTATTCCAACGACAAGCCCCATTAAAAGTATAGGCAACTGGGCATAGTCAATTACTTACTCAAAATTTTTTGAGCTTTTTGTCCTGCAGTAAAATAAAATAGATGATTTACCTTTCTATTATAGAAACTATGCTTGGAGGAGATTGATTATATAATGACCCAATAATTCGGTATAGCCGCTCACAAATTAAAATCTTACACTTTATGCGTTGTTTTTGTATGCTTATGGTCGCATTATTTTTAATGCAATTGTCTGTTTTCGCGCAAGGCTTTGATGCCAACTGGAACGCCGAAGATACTTTTTGTTTTGTAAAATTAGAACTGATTCGCCCACAAGGAACGCCTTATGCCTTGTCAGCGGTAGTTTTGAAAGGGCAAAAAGGGCATCGGGTAGCCGTCAAAACCGACAAAAATGGCAAAGTAAAGGCCAAAGTACCTTATGATGATATCTACAAAGTGTATTGTGGGCAAGATTCCTGCATGAAAACCATCCGCATCGACAAATTCCCCTATGTTAGCTACAATTTCAGGGCTTACACCCGACGGTTTATATATTTTACTTTTAGCTACCAAACCTTAGAAGGGTTACCACTCAAGGGAGAAACTGTTTCCGTAACATCGGCTGCGACGGGGCAACAATGGCAAGATACAACAAATGCCAAAGGGCAATCTTATTTTATATTGCCTTTTGATAGTCAATTTGTCGTATCGGTCAAATACCACAATACCGTAACCTATTTGCGCCCTATAGATGCCGGCAAAGAGTACAAAGTGATGTCGGCCGATTTTAGATGGATGGGTTCTAAAGAAAAAGAACGCAGGGCACATATCGCTGATTCCTTAGCTAGGTCTTGGCACCGTTCCCGCTTCGGTCTCTTAGATTCTTTGGTGGCTGCCAACAACAAAGATGCTATCGCTCAATTAGACCTAACGATACCACTCGACTACGATAGCACCGAATGGGTGCTACGGATGCTTCAAGAGAAAGCAAAGGCTTATCGAGAACAATTGAAAAAGGATACACAATTTTTTGAGGACAAAAACAAAGCCGTTTTAGCCCCTTTATACCGACTACACAATCCATCCAAAAAACAAATGATTGTTACCGATATTACCGGGTCTATGTATGGCTATATGGAACAGGTTATGTTGTGGCATGCGCTCAATTTTATGGATAATCAGTCCAAAAAATACGTGTTTTTTAACGACGGAGATGGCAAGCCAACCGCTGCCAAAAAAATAGGTGATACGGGCGGCTTGTATTTTTGCGAAGGCTCGATCAAGGATTTTAAATATATTATCCAAACCATACGTAAAGGTATGACAAATGGCAGTGGTGGGGAATACCCCGAAAACGATGTCGAAGCTCTTTTAGCAGCTGCCGATAAATGCAGTCCTGCTGACGAATTGTTTTTGATTGCCGATAATTTTAGCCCCGTTCGTGATTTGGAACTGATGTATCGCCTCAAGATACCTGTACGAATAATTGTTTGTGGCGTTGAAGTCGGCGGCAATGAATGTTGGGGCTTCAACAATCCCAAAGAAATCAACGAACAATATCTAGATTTAGCTCGGGCTACCGGCGGTTCGGTGCATACAATCAACAAAGATATATACAATTTGGCCAATACTAAAGAGGGGAGTACTATTAGTCTAAATGGTGTTGCGTATATTTTTGAAAATGGGCGTTTTAAAATTCAAAAGAAATTGTGAATGCGGCATTAGAATCCTTAAGTGCGCTAAGCAAAGGAGTCGTAATTCCTCGCAACGACAGTTCCATTTGGATCAATATGGATAGTCCTGCCCCAAAAATGATTCATAATACCTTATTGCCCGAACGTAATCAAACCACAAAGGAGGGGCCCTCTATCCACAAAGAAGTTTTGTCAGAGGTAATCATAAGCTATTGTAAGCGGTCAAAAGCACATGATTTATTGACATATATCGGAAGAACTGCACCCCATAATGCCGACGGTACATCTAGTACCGATACTTTGTTTGAAGCAAAAAAACTCAATTTATTTTTGAAAGAATTTAGTGGTAATAAGGCAAATTTAACGAGCCCCGTAAAACTAGATAGTATAAAAACGGAGATGATTGCTTTGTTAAAACAGCTATACGGGATTTAAAAATTTAGGTTGATGTAGGTATGTTTTGATTATTCCTATAGCAAACTACAAGACCATTTTTTTGCTTTTTCCTGCCAGTGTAGCATAGCATGGTCTTCAATATCGGACAGCAACAATGCACGGTACAAATGAGGAAACAATGCACCATTTCTTTTGGCCACCGCTTCCCATTTTAGGTCGGCAGCCAAAACGGACGAATTAATAGCCAACAACAAGGGCCTATCCTTTTTTGTAAAATACAGTTCCAGGGTTTTGAACACTTGATTTGCAGGAGATAAATGAACAAAACCGGAGGCTTTGTCGATGGGAGTCGCTGGTATTTTTCCGCTCAATTTAGCTTCCTTCCAGTCTGCTTCTCTGATGATTCTATAAACTAGGTTCGAGTTATTCATATTAGTTGTTATGAGGTGTTCAAAAAGTTTAAATGTGTTTTGGCTTTAGGCGCTTAATCGTATAGATGCCATTATTAATTTATGCAAAAGCCTTTGTCAATATCCATCTATGATTCGAAAGTACTAAAACGGTATTAATAGTGGATTGTTTTTTTTGGGTAATTGATTGATTAATTGCCCATTCTTAGATGAGCGAAAAATATGCCTATCTCTGTATTTTAGGTTGAAGGCTAAGGCTAATTTTTTTATGAAATAAAGTAAGGCAAAGGTTCCTTTTACTTAAATTTACCTTCATGGTGTATGAATATACAAGAAAAAGCCTATCACAAAATTTAATTTTTTAGGATAATTATTATTTAATGAAGCTTATTTTTAATTAAATAATTAATTTAGATTCTAATTCTTTCAAGGATTACTTTCATTGTTACAGCTCATTTTTAAACGAATAATTATCTTCTATGTTATTAGACGATCAAATCAAAAATTACAGCAACAATAAAGGGCTGCTGACGATACAAAGAACTTCACAGTGGGCGAACCGAATTCGAGCCATAAAAATAATTATTGATGGAACAAAAGTAGCTAGCTTGAAGAACGGCAAAAGTCTAGACTTAGACTTAGACCCCGGAGTGTATCAAATACAAGTGAAGATTGATTGGTGTAAAACCAAAGCCTTTAATCTGACGATTCAGCCCTATCAGACCATCAATCTTGAAACAGGCTGTAATTACAGGGGCTGGAAATTATGGGCTCCGTTTATCATTTTATATTATCTTTTTGTACGCCCCTCTAGCTATCTTTACTTGGTCGAAAAATCCCAAGAGGAATCGACTATCTAGATGTTTATATCCTTTATATTGATAGTCTAAAACACTAGATAATCAAGGCTAATAATGCGTGTAATGGCCTAAACAAAAAAGGCCGTCTTTTCGGACGGCCTTTTTTTATTTAATCAATACCCATATCGTACAATTCATTGGCTTCTTCTTCTTTGAACTGCATGACCAAATTCAAGGCGTCGGGCACCACATCGCTGCTCACAATGATCAAAGCGCCTTTCGGTGCTTGTTTGATGGCATAAGTGATGGCTTCCTTTTCGGAGGGTATAATCGTTACTTTTTTGTTGGGATCAACTTCTTTAATGCCGACCAAAATCATATCAATTAACTCCTGTTCCGTTTTACCTCTCAGGTTTTTGTCCTGCCTGATAATCACTTCATCAAACATTTCTGCGGCCACTTTCCCAATATTTATATTGTCTTCTTTGCGACGATCGCCGATACCGGCCACAATCCCTATTTTTGGACTGCCCTCCATGTTCTCCACAAATTTTTGCAAGGCTCTGAAGCCAGCTGCATTGTGGGCATAATCGAGTAATATTTTGAAATTTTTGAACTGAAATAAGTTGAGTCTTCCAGGAGTTTGAGAAGGAGAGGGGATAAAGGATTCGATTGCCACCCGGATATCTTCAATACTAAAGCCCTGTACATAAGAAGCGAGTACGGAGGGCAATACATTTTGTATCATAAAAGGGGCTTTTCCTCCATAGGTAAGGGGTACATTTATGGTTTTGGATACTCTAATTTTCCATTCACCTTTCAGAATGGTAATGTAGCCATTTTCATAAATAGCCGATAAGCCACCTCTTTTCATGTGTCGTTGAATACGCGGGTTGTTTTCATCCATCGAAAAAAGAACTAGGTGCACTCCCTCTTGTAAGTTTCTATACATTTCGAAGACCAAATCATCATCGGCGTTCAAAATAGCATAACCACCCGGCATAACGGTTTCGGGGATCACGCCCTTTACCTTAGCGAGTTGCTCAACCGTATGTATCCCTTTAAGACCTAGGTGGTCGGCCGAAACATTAGTAACAATAGCTACATCACACTTCTTAAAGGCCAAGCCTGCTCGCAGCAGTCCACCCCTTGCACATTCGAGCACAGCATAGTCAACGGTAGGGTCTTTGAGAACAAATTCAGCCGATACCGGTCCTGTACAGTCTCCTTCCATCAAAAGTCTGTTCTGAATATAGACGCCGTCTGAAGTAGTATAACCTACTTTTTTGCCCTTCATGCGCGCTATGTGTGCCACCAAACGAGTTGTCGTAGTTTTTCCGTTTGTTCCGGTAATCGCCACTATCGGAATTCTAGAATTTTCGTTGTTCGGGTATAGCATATCAATCACCGGTGCTGCAACATTTCTTGGAAGGCCTTTAGTAGGCGCCAAATGCATTCTAAAACCAGGGGCAGCATTCACTTCAAGTACAGCACCATGCGTATCGGGCAAGGGCTTTGTAATATCCGAAGTCATCACATCAATTCCACAAATATCCAAGCCAATAATTTTGGCAATGCGTTCGGCCATAAAAATATTAAAAGGATGCACTACATCGGTTACATCTTCGGCGGTGCCTCCCGTACTTAAATTGGCCGTATCTTTCAAAAAAAGTAAGCGGTCTTTATCTAAAATACTTTCAAGGGTTAGTTTTTCTTCGGCCAAAATTTTGAGCGTCATTTCATCCACGGTAATTTCGGTGAGTACATTTTCGTGTCCATAACCTCTTCGGGGATCTTCATTGATTTTGTCAATCAACGCCTGTATCGTCGATTGACCATCGCCGGTAACCGATGCCGGTGTCCGTAGGGCCGCCGCCACAAGTTTGTAATTGATAACCAACAAACGATAATCGTCCCCTGTGATGTATTTTTCGACTATAATAGAACGCGATACATTTTTGGCGGCAGCGAAGGCTGTTAAAGCCTCTTCTTCGTTTTGTATATTGGTGGTAATACCTCGGCCGTGGTTACCATTAATAGGCTTTATAACCAAAGGATAACCGATATCTTCAATCACTTCTCTAAGGCCTCTTTCTGTTCGAATCACGTCGCCCTTAGGTACGGGTACTTCATTCTGCTCGAGCAAATGCTTGGTGTCTTCTTTGTCGCAGGCCAATTCCACGCCTATACTACTTGTCTGACTTGTAACCGTCGCTTGAATCCTTTTTTGGTTGGTACCGTATCCGAGTTGGCAAAGCGAATACCGATTCAGGCGCATCCAAGGAATGCCCCTCGATTGCGCCTCTCTTATGAGCGAAGAGGTACTTGGACCCAAACGTTCACGTTCTCTGATAACCCGCATTTCTTGTATATCGGCTTCTAGGTCGTAGGCTTCTCCACTAATTAGGGCTTCGGCAATACGAACCGAGGCCTTGGCAGCATAGCGTCCAACTTTTGCTTCTATGTAGTTGAACACAACAAAATAAACCCCTTCTTCTCCATAGGTTCTAGTACGACCAAAACCAACATCCATCCCTGCTAAGGTTTGAATTTCAAGGGCAATATGTTCTATAACATGCCCCATCCAAGTACCTTCCTCAACGCGTTGAAAAAAGCCACCAGGACAGCCGACAGAACATCGATGTTCAAACATTCCAGGAAAAAGGGCTTTCAAACGTTCCAGAAAACCGGGGATTTTGTTGGTGGGTTGCTGCTCCAATTCTTCAAGGTCGAGTACCATTACAATCAGTTTATTTCTCCTGATTGACCAATAGTTGGGGCCACGCATGGCTTTGATTTCTCTGATTTGCATCCTAGATGTCTTTAAAAAGGTAAAAGTGGAATATTCCTACAATAGAATTTACGTAAAAATGCAATTTTTTTTACTTCTAATGAATTTTTAATCAGCTTTAATTTCTAAATGTAAAGTACTTTATAAAAATAGGCAATTTGAGTAGTTTGATTATTATTAAATCACTTAATTAGCAATGCGCAAATTAATTTATATATTTGCCCAATAAATTGATAAATTATGATTCAATATAAAGGTACACTTATTCCGATAGGCGGTAATGAAGACAAAGGAATAGAGGAAGAAATAGGTTCTGAATTCATTGATGAGGGTATTTTGGCCCATGTTGTTCAAGCAGCCGGTGGCAAAGATGCAAGCATTGTTATTTTTCCGACGGCCTCTTCTATTCCCGATGAAGTGGCACAGAATTACTTAGATGCTTTTGGTAAATTAGATTGCCAAAACCTTAAAGTTCTCAAAGTTCAAAGCAGAACCGAAGCTGAACAAGCCGAAACACTTGCTATTGTGAAACAAGCCGATTGTCTCATGTTTTCGGGAGGAGACCAGTCTAAAATCACCAAATATATTGGTCAAACACTATTACATCATTTGATGATAGATCGATTGAAAAACGATGCCGGGTTTGTAGTGGCAGGTACGAGTGCCGGTGCCATGATGATGTCACAAGAAATGATTGCAGGAGGTTCTGCGACAGACGCCTTAATCAAAGGCAATGTACTAATGCGTCAAGGTATGGGGTTTGTACCGGATTTAATAATTGACTCCCATTTTGTCAAACGGGGGCGTTTCGGTCGTTTAGCCGAAGCTTTGGCTATTTTTCCACATCTTATGGGGATTGGCTTGGCCGAAGATACAGGCCTTATAATCAAAGAAGGCAAATATTTTCAAGTGATTGGTTCTGGCATGGTCATTTTGTTTGATGCTAGTAAGCTAAGTCATAACAATCAAAAATTGCTAAAGCAGGGTAGTTCTATGTCTTTATCTAACCTTACTACCCATATTTTGGTCAATGGCGATCGATTCAATATCGAAAACAAATCCATTGAAGTATTGCCGATACACGAAAAATATATTTAAGAACAGCTTTTTTTGATCTTATTTGTAAATTTCTATTCCATGGCCTTGTGGTGTTTTCCAGCCGCGATACATTCCTTCTGTGTTAAAGTCAAGCACGATGTTCCCCTGAGTATCGACCGCAATTAAGCCACCGTCGCCGCCTATTTTTTGGAGTCGCTGATGTACTACTTCGCGGCAAGCGTCCTTTAAGCTTAGCCCTTTGTATTCTATCAAACAAGAAACATCATAAGCGACAACCCCTCGTATAAAAAATTCGCCGCTGCCGGTACAGGAAATTGCTGCTGTTGTGTTATTGGCATAGGTCCCTGCCCCTATAATTGGGCTATCCCCGATTCGTCCATATTTTTTGTTGGTCATTCCTCCGGTAGATGTAGCGGCAGCCAAACAACCCGTTGAGTCGAGGGCTACAGCGCCCACTGTTCCAAATTTTTCATCTTTTTTGCTGCTGTGGTCAAGTTGAAACTTGTCCGAACCACGAAGTGCTTGCCATTGTTGAAAGCGGTATTCATCGTGAAAATAAGCCGCCTTTTCGAATTCAAAACCTTGTTCCCTAGCGAATTGTTCAGCACCTTTGTTAGCCAACATTACATGATCACTTTGTTCCATCACTCGACGGGCCAAACGTACAGGATTAGCCAAGCCTTCAACACTACAAACTGCACCTGCCATGAGTTTTTGGCCTTCCATAATAGAGGCATCCATTTCATGTCTGCCCTCTGCCGAAAAAACGGAGCCTTTTCCCGCATTAAACAAAGGGCTATCTTCTAAGAAGCATACGGCAACTTCTACGGCATCTAAGGCAGAACCTCCATTTTCTAATACTTGATAGCCTTGTTCTAAAGCAATTTTTAGAGCTGATTGATAGGCTTTTTCTTTGTCGGCTGTCATGCTCGATTTAAGAATCGTACCGGCGCCTCCGTGGATGGCTAAGGCTATTTTGTGGGCTTGCATAGGCTTGTTATTTTTGATTGAAAACAAATATAAAACCTATGTTGATAAAAAACCTAATTTGAGCCCTAAAAACTAAATGTACTGGATTTAAGTATTGGATCTAAAGCCATGCAATTTTTTAATAAAGTATCTTGTCGAATTTACTTTTTACTAATTTTTTCAAAAAATACGCTTGGATTAACAGGGTGTAAAGGATTGAATAGGATTGTTTTATATTCGTATGTTTGGAGCTGAAATTTAAGGAAGTAGTTCAATACCTGCTTCAAGATTTGGGATTATAATAAAATGGGGGTAGTTTTTTTGAAAAATAATTTGTATATTAAGGCCAATAAACCCAAAATTGTGCATGATTTTTAATAGTGAAATTAAAATTTAATCACCTTAATAAATAATTTAATTGATGGAAATTAAAGAAGCATTAGCCCAAATAAAGGCAGGCATTAAAGCTGCTCAATTTGATGAAATTGAAGCAAAATCCTGGGACATGATGGCTGCACATCCAGATTCGGTAGAGTTACTCATGGCATTGGGCGAGGCAGCGATGCAAGCTGTCAACTTTTCAAGAGCCGATTACTACTTTATGAAAGCAAAAATAAAAGGAGCTCAGCGCACCGAACCTTTATTTGCATTGGCACAATTGAGTATTCTAATTCGAGATTTCTCTAGAGCAAGGGCCTATTATGCTGATATTTTAAAGCTAGATCCCGCTCAGGTTTTAGCTCAATTGGGTATTGCAGATACTTTTTATAGTGCCCAGTTATACATGGATGCAACG
>CAJQQM010000105.1 GCA_905480485.1 uncultured Aureispira sp. | reverse complement strand
GGTTCCTCTTTCGGCGGTATATTGGGTTTTAATTATAATGTGTCTAAAAAATTTTATTTAGATGTTCGGTATGAACTTACGCACCTTACAAATCAAATAAGTATCGGATGCTTTTACAACTTTCAAAACAAAAGAAACTTTTCTGATTAAAAGCTAGCTACCCGTCAACTCGTGGCTACGAAGAATAGCTTACAAGTCTGTACACTTTTGTTCAGCCTTGTTACAAAGTACTTAATAGTTCAAAAATATTATGAAGCTTAGTCTTTGAAGTCACCTTTAATTCATATTTCTGAATTGTCTAATAAATCAAATATTGATATCAAGTCCTTCGAACAACAACTTTAACAAAGACTTAGTTTATTTACCAATTGCGCCACTAACCTGCAAATGCCTGCTGAATCAACGCATGAACTCCTGCCCCTAAAAATTCTAAATCTTCTTTGGATGCATACTTTCGCAGCAATTTTTGATCGTTTTTCGACAATTTATCGGTATCGATACATTTGAGTACGATAGGATTCGCTTTGTATTTTTGTGGTTCCAAAACGACTGTTTGTTCCTCAAAAGAGATATTCAGTTGGTAGGTTTTACCACTTTTGTCCAATTCAATAACTTCGAGCAATACATCGTCGGCATCTTCTTCAATAATGCGGTAAGAGGAACAAAAACTTAATTTATCGATATTGTTATAACAAAAAATTCCTTGGTCACTAAATACATAAAAGGTATCGGCAAGGGCCGTTTGTACCGCTTCAATCAAGGCCCTAGGAGTGTTACTTTCAAAGGTATTTTTGAAAACATCGACCCGACAAAACTTGCCAAAAAGACCTTGAAGCAAAGGAGATGCTGCATTGTTGGAAAAAGCAGTTTTGTTTTTTTGCAAGACATGCATTTTAACTTGCTGCATTTGAGCGGCAAAATGTTGCTGTAAAAATTGCGCCGCTTGCGGATGCTTGCGTTTGACCGCTTGCTGTAGCATTTCAAAGGCCTCTTTACGCATTTGAGCAGCATAATAAGCCTTCCCTAAATAAAAATAGGCTGATTTGGCATACCAATCAAGCTTCGTCAGAGGTTTATATTGTTCGATCGATTTATGATAGAGCCCTTTGCTGTAGTACAAGTGCCCTAATTGCTCCAATGTCAAGTAACGGTCTTCCGCTGCTAGCAAGCCCAAGGCCGTTTCGTAATCCTCAATAGCAGCATCAATTTGTTCGTTTGCTTGATAGGCTTCTGCCCTACTGATCAAAAGCCCTGCCCGTTGACCACCTTGCAAAAGCTGCGTATATTGTTCAATAGAAAGCTTGTACTGCCCCTGCCCCTTATAGGCTAAGGCTAACATCTCTTGTGCGGTGATTTGATATCGGGTGTTTTGGGAAAGTTGTTGCAAAATAGGAATCGCCTCCTCAAAACGTTCGACACTCATTAAATACTGTGCAAAATTAACCTGATAAGCTGTTCCTTCTTTGTCCAAATAAGCAATAAGTTGTTGCTGCGTCTTGATCACTGCCTCCTGTTCATTGGCTTGTATCAACAGATTTATTTTGCTGACAAAAGCTGCCTCAGAAGCTGCTACAGCAAGGCTTTTGTCTAGATATTCTAAGGCATCCTCATTATCTTCATCGATTTTGAGCTGCTGTGCTTTTAGGTAGAGCAATGTAGCATGTTCAGGAAATGCTTTTAATCCTTCTTCGAGCATTAAATCAGCAGCTTCTGTATCTTCTTCTTCAAATAGATAGTATTTGACCAAAGCAATAATGACCGCCGGTTTGTTGGGTGTAATAGCATAAGCTTTTCGATACAATAAATTAGCATCTTCCGCAGCACCTTCTAACTCTTTTTGTCGCGCTAAACGCAGTATATAATCTGTATTATCGGGCTCTAATTCAATCGCTTTGACCAAACATAGCGCTGCATTATCCCATTTTTTTTTCAAAAAATAAGCTTCGGCCAAATAATAATACGCCGAGGCTTCTTGAGGATAAGTACTAACAGCTTGCTTCGCTAAATCTTCTAATCGTTGAAAATTAGCAGATCGGAGTGCCTCATTAAGGGCATTTTGTTCATTTTTAGATAACATATCATCTATTTTAAGTCCAAGGGAGGAAACTTTCTACCTTTTTGATAAAAGTATCAACGTCTTTACCTCTTTTGATGGATAAATTTCCTAATTTTTTGCTAACAAAATTAGCATTTGTAATATCGAATTGTAGACTATATCCTGGCAGTACCAGGGTAAACAGCGCATACCGCCCCATTTTTTGGTTATATTTTGAGGCTACAGGATCAATATAGTTAGACCAAGATGCTACTGCATTCCAACTATCTACAATAGATTTTGGAACAAAAAATGTGGTAGACATTTCTAATTCTGTGTCGAGGTCCGACGGAGGCAAAATCCCTTTTAATAGATTTGCTTCTACGGTCATTGTTACCACTGCTTTGAATTGAGTATGTAACGTTGCCTCCACCCCCATTTCTAGTTCAAAAGATACCTTTTGTTGGATAATTGGTATGGTAAAACTAAGGTCAAGCCCAAAGGTGGTCACTAGTTCATTGCTATTCCTAAAATCCAAACCCAAAGCAACCTTATTCATCGCTTTTAGTTGTCCCGACATACTTGCTGTCATATCAAGGTCAAAATCAAAAGAATAAATCAAACGTCCCCATTTACTGCGTGGCACCTCATAATTTATGTTGAGTAATTCTTTTTCTTTGTTGTTGATTTGTGTCTCTAGAAAATGATTGATGCTATCTTCCACAGAAGCTGCATCCGAAAGCATTTCACCTGCAATAGACACATCAGTTCCTTGTGACAAATGTTTTGCGCTAAGCTTTAAAACTTCTTTTAAGACCTCTTCTGCCTCTACGGTACCGTCTGCTAATACAACCTGACCACTTTCGGCCAAGCTTTTGAGAATATCTTGTTGACTATGCTGTGCTGTGATGGATAATACACCACTCATTATTTCCAACAACTCAAATTTATCATCCGCCAATATTTTGTTTCCTTGCCTAGCAATACTTTTTAGAAGAGGATGATCTACATGCGCTGCAATGAGTTGAAAAACTGCTTTTGCTACTTCCATAGGGTCGATACGCCCGTCTTTGAGTATCGAATGCGCAGAAGCAAGCGATTGATCGAGCAAAGAACCGTCGTCGACATGTTTGTCGGCAACCGCTACTACTTGTTGAACCAATTCCATTGGACTAATCGTTCCGTCGGCCAACACTAATTGACCTCCCTGTGCAATATCTTGCATTAATTCATTTTTGGAATGATCGCTCATGACTGCCAATACGCCTGCAATAACCTCCATCAATTCAATTTTTTGATCGGCTAAGATATCCATTCCATGTTCTGCAATACTTTGCAATAACGGCAATTGTGTACTTTTTGCGAGCACTTTACACACTTCATTGGCCACTTCTAGGGCTGTAATTTTACCATCTTTCAGAATAGCGTGGGCCCCTGCCAATGATTCATCGAGCATAGAACCGTCGTCAACGTGTTTGTCGGCTACCTGTACAATATGTTGAATCAATTCCATCGGTTCTATAACGCCATCGGCCAACACTAATTGCCCACTTGCAGCAATATCTTGTAAGAGTTGATTTTTGTCAAAATGCGTCATAACCGATAATACGCCGGCAATAACCTCCATCATTTCCACTTTATCATCTTCCAAGATTTGACTGCCGTTGTTGGCTATACTTTGCAATAACGGATGATCGCTGCTGTTGCCCAATACCTTAAAAACCTCTTTAGCTACTTCTGTTGCAGTAATTTTACCGTCTTTTAGAATGGCTTTGGCAGCGGCAAACGATTGATCCAAAACAGTGCCGTCATCGATGTATTTATCACCAAAATCAACCAAATGTTCGATTAATTCGGCAGGTTCAACAATACCATCATCGGTCATTTCTTGGTAGGCTTGAATTACATCCTTGGTCATTCTTATGATATTCCGCAAGCTAAAAGCACGTTCTTCTACTTGGTTGATGGCACGAATAAGTGACTTGATATCTTTGAGCAAAAGCTTGCCCATTTTTTTGTTATCGCTGTTGCTTTTTTTATGCGTCTTTTTTACTTCAAGCCTAAGGCGCTTGAGTTCTTTTCGCAACTGCTTTAGCTGA
>CAJQQM010000104.1 GCA_905480485.1 uncultured Aureispira sp. | reverse complement strand
GGTCGCCCCAAATGTGACATCAAAATCAACGAAGCGCCCTGCTCTAAAATATAGTTAATTGTTGGTATTGCTCCTTTTAAACGCGTATCATCTGTTAGTTCAAATGCCTTATTTAGCGGCACATTAAAATCGACCCGCATGAGTACTTTTTTACCCTCAAGTTTTATATTTTCTAGTTTCATTATTTAAATCTGATTTATTTTGTAAATTTAGATTAATAAAGGCCTGTGCCACATCTATTGACGAATTTAGTAAATTATTGATGCTTCACTCAGCCTAAAGCCTATTATTTTCAAACAACACATCATCAAGCCATTTTTTACCCTACTTCATCCATATCACGCTTTGCATGAAATTTGACCTAAATAAAGAACATAAAAAACTAGCTTATCGCAAAACCAATGACACCCCGATTGGTAATATACTGATACCCTACCTAAAAGCCTATGGTTTGCTAGACAAATACCGCGCTGCTCGAGCCAAACAAATTTGGTTCGACACCATGGGTCCCGGTATCCGTAAATACACCGCAGCCGTTTATGTTCGCCACTACAAATTATTCATCAACATTAATGCAGCAGCACTACGCCAAGAAATTGCTTTTTCAAAAGATAAAATCAAGCAATTAATTAATGACGAGTTAGACCATGAATTTATTAAAGAAGTAGTTATCTGGTAAACCCTTTATCCTATAATTTCTGACAACGATGCATCCGACTTTTATTTACTTTTGTATTTACTGCTCCTTTTGGGGGCTACTTCAACTCTATTCCTGTCAAGCCAAGCCAAGCGACAAAAGCAACATTGAATCCGATATCAAAGTAGATAGTATTGCCTCCTACCCCGTCCTTTTGCCGACCAACGATTCCGTGGTTTATCTAAAAATTGACAACAGCAACGCCGTTCTGAGAGTGGCCCCTAATACGAAGGCTAAAATCCTTAAATCCTTCGAGAAAAATGATTCTGTCACCTTCGAAAATCGAATTAGTTACTCAAGTGATCGAATTCAAATAGGCGGCATCAACTACCAACAGCCTTGGCTCCTAGTTTCGCTGCCAAAGCAACAAAAAGGTTGGGTTTATGGTGCTTATATCCAAGGAAAAGCCAGCCACCATCCACTGCTCAAACAAGGTATTCTGGACCAGCGTAGTATTGCTTATTTTGGTCCTTTGATGACCCAACAAATTGCTTTATTACAAAAAGAAATGTTGCAAGTCATTACACTGCCTGGGTTTAGACAAATGTACAGCCGTGCGCTTATGATCAAAGATAGTTTAGAATATAAAATCAACAACTCTTTGAGGCTTAGTGGAAAACAGAAAGAGATGGATTTTTTTTGGCTGAACGATTTGTTAGAAGGCATCATTGTATACTACATTGATACAAAAAATCAATATTTCCTAAACTTCGACTTTAATCATTGGTACCAACTTAGTTTAAAAACGCTCGACTATAACGACGATTTATACTGCGACCTAATGCGTACTGTTTATGCTAGCGATAGTATTGAATATTGGTATCCTAGCTGGCAATTGGAGCTCAATGATACAACTCTTTGTAGTTTGATGGGAACGGGGATTTACCAAAAAGTACTCGACAAAATTCAAGAATGCATTGATAGCAATAGCTATTTTCAGCCTGAAATAATGGCCGTTAAAAACAACTTGATACTAGAAATGAGTACCGCTAAACACTATTGGTTGTCGCAAACTTCCGTACTAGAGGAACTCGACCGTATTCTCCAAAAAAATTATGTTTTTTTTAATAATTATGATTTGAAAGCCATCAAGAACCATATGCAGCTCTTAAAAGACCCTCAGCGCTATGGCCTAAAATTAAATTATTTTGATGGTTTTGAGTAAATCAAAAAAAATCACAACGCCTTGAAGCTGTCAAGAAGCCTAGTATATAAAAATGATATAATTCACTTTTTTTTGCTACCTTTAAAAGGATATGGACAGCCTATATTTTTAGGTAATAAAGTGTTTTAACAAGTAGCAAAAATTGAAAAGAATGGGAAAAACCTTACGATTGGGCTTTGTTATGGGTGGTGGTGTATCGCTTGGCACCTTTTCAGGTGCTGCACTCTCAGAAACCATCAAACAACAAATTGTCTACGGGCAATATGATACGGGCAAAAAAGACCAACAAGGAAATGTAATTTATGCTGCCTATGAACGGATAGAAATTGATGTATTTAGTGGCGCAAGTGCTGGAGCAATTTCGTTAGCTATCATGCTTCGGGTTTTGGTGAATCCACGCGATAAATTTAAATTTTTAGGATTTAAAAGTTATGAGGCGCTCCGCGCTCATTTACAAACTAAACTCTCTCAACAGTTTGGTGGCAAACTTATCGAATTAAAAATGGAATCTCCCGAAAAATACGAGCAACTCCTCGCTGCACAAACTATTCAAGAGTTTCAGGATTTAGTTTGGGCAAAAAAGGTGGATGTAGATCGATTTTTGGGCACGGGTTCTTACCAAAAAAAAATGCAAGACTGTCCAGGATTTATGGACCGAAGTATTGTCGATCAGTTAGGTATTGATATTTTTCAATTCCAAACCCCCTCTAATCGTCTAAATCACAAACTTTTGTTGGGCGACCGCGTCTTATTTGGTTGCACATTGGCCAACCTGAGTCATACCCTCAAAAAATCGAAAAGGACGCATTTAGACGACAATCAAAAACCATCTCTAATTAAGGCACTTAACGATAGTTCAGTAGATAGAATCCATAGTGAATTGCGTGTATTTGATCTAAATTTCAAACAAATAAAGGCCGATGAAGGTCCTTATTATCCACTGAAATGGGTACAACTCCACGATGCCGACGACTTAGTTTTGCAACAAAAAGACAATCAGGACAATAATTATCCCAAAGTAATTGAAAATCTAAATAGTAATAATGCTTGGCGTGAAATTACAGCAACAGCTATTGCCTCTGCCGCAGTTCCTTTTGCCTTCGAACCTGTAGTCCTCAACAGATATCGCTTTGAGTACGGTAGTGAATGGGCTGCTGAATTACAACAAAAAGAAAGTTATCCTTTTACCTATGTGGATGGAGGTGTTTTTAATAATGAACCCGTAAAGGAAGCCTTTCGTTTGGCTTCTTATATCGATACCACAAAAGCCGATAAAGATTTTGAACGACAATTGATATTTGTCGACCCTGATGTAACCGAATTAGAAAACCAATTCAAAATACATGCACACGAAAAACTGAGTATTGGACGATCTTTTTTTTCGAGCAAAACGAAAGTTACGAACAAGCCGACACTACTGCGCTTAATTAGTGGTATTACTCATATTCTTAGTGCGATTCTTAATGAGGCACAAAGTGTTGAAGTTGGAAAAATATCAAAGTTGCTCGACCAGTTTGAATACCGTAGTAAAATGCGGCATTTCTTCAGCACAACTATCTGTGGCGTTCCTGAGGATAGCCTCATCAAAGAAATGTTAGAATTTGCCAATAGTGAACTAAATTTGATGCGTGAAAAACTATGTTTGCCGCTCAAAACATTGAGCCTAGAAGACGAATTCATGCGCGTTTATAATGAAGAATTGGCCTTTACCGAAACACAAACGCCTAAAAAAGGCAAAGCCCTTGAGAAATCTTTAAATAACTTTATTCATAGTTCTAATCCCTCTAAAGAAAATGAGGCGGCACTTTGGGTCTTCGTCTTATCCTGTTTGCATTTAGATATTAGTATGGATTTGATCGGCAAAACATCACATACTAAACTTGTTCCAATCGCTCCGTTCAATTTTTACGAACAAGATGGAGCCTTTGAATTAATGTCTTTACCGGGCAAAGGTATGGCAGGCTTTACTGGATTTGCATCGCATGAAGCTAGTAGTTATGAGGTTAAATATGGTAAATATTGCGCGATGCGTATCTTGCAAGAGTTACAATTGACCTGTACCAACAAGCAAGAACTTACTTGCCCAGCGCCCTTCGATTATGGTCAGTTTGATAGTTTTTTGAGGAACAACTTAAGGGCTTCTATTGTAAAAAGAGTAAAGGAGATGCTACCCACTGGTTTTTCTACGATTCTTCCATTTATGGATGGCTATTTAAACGAATCCATTCAAAACTTTGTAGACAGCAATATTGATGGTAACAAACGAAGCAGCCAATTCGAATTTAGAATTCGGGTTCCTAATGAAACTTTCTTGCTGAGGGGTTTTTCTCCTGATGGCACCTCTAATAGCAAAAAAGCTATTTATCCTATTGCCCTATATGGTGAATATTTTCTGATTACAAAAATTGCTTATGACTTTGAAGACGATCAGTGGAAAGGTGCCCACACTAATTTTATGCAAAATCTATACATTGATAAATCTAAGTTTTTTGAGGACAGTCCTGCCCTCAGTTTAGAATTGCCCGTTATGTCGTTCAATAGCGACGCCTACCTATCGCCTAATCCTATATTTAAAACGGATGCACGTCCGAGTTTAAATCTTCCTGGATATACAGAATTGAGCTCAAAAAGCTGGGAATTACATACAGATATAAAAGCCTTAGACGAACATCTTTGGGGCAGAGATAAGTGGCTTAAGTAAAGCCTAAGCTTTGTTAAAAACCCCAAAAAAGCGTCCAATCAATGAAGAATGGACGCTTTTTTTATTATAGTGATTGGTGACTTAGTCGACGACGTGCATAACAGGCTTTTTGACCGGTACATACAATTGTCCTTTTTCATTAGTTCTACTAATAACAATGCGTTGAACCTCTGAAGTCCCTTCGTATATCTGTGTAATCTTTGCATCGCGCATCAAACGTTCTACATGGTATTCTTTGACAAAACCATATCCACCGTGCACTTGTACAGCCTCTACAGTAGTACGCATAGCAACCTCTGAAGCGTATAATTTGGCTTGTGACCCTGCTAAATTGTAGTCCATGTGCTGATCTTTTAGCCAAGCAGAACGATAAACCAACATCTTGGAGGCTTCAATTTCGGTAGCCATAGTGGCCAGCTTAAAACCAACCCCCTGATGTTGAATAATTGGCTTACCGAAAGCAACCCGCTCTTTTGCATAGGCAGAAGCTAATTCGAAGGCACCGCCAGCAATACCAAGCGCTTGCGCAGCAATCCCAATACGGCCACCCGCTAGGGTTTTCATGGCAAACTTAAATCCGAAGCCATCTTCACCAATTCTATTAGCTTTGGGTACTTTTACATCGTTGTACATAATCGTATGCGTATCGGATGAACGTATCCCTAGTTTATCTTCTTTTGCTCCAACCACAACACCATCCCAATCGGTTTCTACAATAAATGCATTGATACCGCGATGACCTTTGTCTTTGTCGGTTTGGGCGATTACTAAATGTACACTAGAGATACCTCCGTTGGTAATCCAGTTTTTGGTACCATTTAAGAGATAGTAGTCTCCCATATCAATGGCGGTAGTGCGTTGAGATGTAGCATCCGAACCGGCTTCAGGTTCTGATAAGCAAAAAGCGCCAATCCATTCACCCGTTGCAAGCTTGGTGAGGTATTTTATTTTTTGATCTTCTGACCCATAAGTTTCTAATCCCCAACAAACCAAGGAGTTATTTACTGACATGCAGACAGAGCAGGAATTATCCACTTTAGATAGTTCTTCCATCGCCAAAACATAAGACATAGTGTCCATGCCTCCTCCCCCGTATTGAGGGTCTACCATCATACCCATAAATCCAAGTTCGCCCATTTTTTTCAATTGTTCGATAGCTGGAGTCATCGTGGCATCACGTTCAATAACGCCTGGCAATAATTCTTGTTGTGCAAAATCTCTTGCAGCTTCTACTACAGCTAAATGCTCTTCTGTCAATTCAAAATTCATAAGTCTTGTGTATTTTAGTGCACATCGATACACTAAGTGATTAAATATGGATTTACAGTGCAAATATAATAATTATTCCTTCAAAAAATAATCGCTTTGCCCAAAGCCTTAGTACTATGATTGAAATATTACATTTTCTTTCTCAACTTAAGGAGGGTATGATAAGAATCGCCGATCAATTCAAAAGAATCAACCAACTCGAAACCTGTATCAACCGTCATTTGCTCCATTTCATCGGTATGATACATTTTAGAATTACCATTGGCTATACAGGTAAAATACATTGATGTACCCACCAAACAAAAACGAGAAGCAGGAAAGCGTTGATTGTTCCAAAATGGCTCTAAAATATACACAAAAGCGTGTTCATCTATGGCAGCATAAATCCGTTGTAATATCGATAGTATTTCATCCGTCCCAAAACAATCCAAAAATTGACTCATCCATACGGTGTCAGCTCCTTTTGGAATAGCTTGTGATGCATCTAATAAATCAATTTCGTGGTAGCTAACTCGTTCTGCAAAGGACTCCACACTGATATTTTGTTGAGCAACCGCCAATTGGCCCGGCAAATCCAAAATTTTAATGCGAACCGAATTGTTGTAACGACAACATGCTTTAGCCCATTTACCTGTATTACCACCTATATCAAAAAGCTGCTTAACTGGCTCTTTGAAAACCAAGTCCATGGCAAATGGAAATGCATCGTCGGAATAAAAATGATCAAATTCGAACCATGATTTCTTTACTTTTTCAGGCAATTGAGAAAGCCCTTCATAAACAGTAGGCCAATTTCCAAACACCTTCAAACCTTCAGGTTTGCCCTCAATAATCGACTCTTTAAAATGCGCTAAGCCCTCGTAACATACATCTTTTGTAAAATTCATATTGACTTCAGTCATACGATCAGAGCGTATAAATTGCCCTACTATGGTGAGGCTATATTTTTGATGGGCATCTTGTTCTATTAAATTTGAAACCAAACCTGCTTCGAGTAAAATTTTTAATCCGTAAAGGCTCAAACCGGTACTTTCTTTCAATGCGTTAAGGCCTATCCCTGCTCGATGTTGAGCAATCGATTCCAGTACTCCCAATTCTTTTAAAGCGAGCGTAGCTTGGAAATAAAAAGGTGCAAATGCTATTTTTTGAGCTTCATATTTGGCTTCTCTAGCCGACATTTTTTTATCCATTTAAATTGTTAGTTATATTTTAAAAGTTGCTAAAGGACTTGAACAAACGTTCGGGTAGGTGTAAATATAAGAAGCCCTTTTAATTTAAAGGCTTAGAATGGTTATAATTGTTCAATTTTGGGAATTATTGCCCTCTTCATACAACTAAAAATAGAGCAGCGTTGAATAATTATCGACGTAGCGCAATTTTTTGCCCATTTATCCATTGTTGAAACAAAGCTGTATTACCCGTTATACTACCCACCATAAACAACTTAGATGTAGACATTACTTTTGATTGATTCCAAGCTTCTTTCCGAACCTGTTTGTGGCCAGAATAAGATGAATGAACAATATGTAGGCCCTCCGTTGATTTGATTAAAAAACCAACATGTGTATCAAGTCCCAATATGTAAATGCCATCATTTTGTGTGTCAAAATAGTTTTTGAGTGTCTTAATCTTTGCAAAAACACGAATACTTTTCTTTTTGCATAGGGTTTTGATAATTACGGATGCGGCTTGCTGTGCCAAGAGGCGACGTTCAAGTTTAAAACCCATATCCTCTAATGTAGTTGTGACAAAATAACCGCAGGCAATCTGTCCTTGTTTTGGAATACGTGTTGTACCGTTAAAGTCCCAAGGCGTTCCATACCAATAGGCAAAAACACTATCCACCAAACTATGCTGTATGTAGTCTTCTACCGAATTAAGATGCACTGCCCTTTGTTGCGGATTATTTTTCCAAGTCTTTTGCCAGAATTGTTGCTGTTGCAATACAGCGTCTTTAAAGGCTGCATAATTTGAGGCTTCAGAACTTGAGGCTGTTTTGAACCAGCTATCTTGTTGTTTAATGCTCCAAAAAAACACAAAACTTATGCATGCAACAGCTACCAAAAGGGTATTAATGTTAAGAAGTCGTACTGACTTCTTTGCCAGTTTCTTCCGTTCCGATGGCTTTTTTCTTCTCTTTTTGCTTGATTTTTTCTTCTTTTTGGGATGCTTTGCCATTGTTTACAATCGGTTTAATAGTACCTAATTCTTCTAATGTAACCAAACGTTCCTTACTTTGCCATTTTGATAAATGCTGACGCATAGAAGCTGCTGCAAGCTGCATAGATTTAATTTCGCGTTCAGACATCATAAGATATGGGCTGCTGTCGGCCTCAAAAGCACTGACAGGTACTGCAGCATATTTCCAATCAAACCCTTTTTTTAGGTTTCGGTTATAACGACCATAAATATAACGCCAAGCAAGGATGTAATTGTGTTCACCAATAACCGTTTGACCCGACCGAGTGTTCTTGACCAATTCTACTTCAAAAATTAGCCCAATATCAGTATTTTTGCGGTATTGATTGGATATAAAATTGCCCAAAGAGTAAGCAACCAGCTTTTGGCTGTGTTTACTGCTATCTGCCGACCAAAATGTATCTGTTTTGATAGGTTCTATGACGTGTGGATGCGCCCCAACCACTAAATCAACACCATTTTCCCACATAAGTTTAGTAATGCTTTGCTGACTCTTATGTTCGTCTAGCCAATATTCATTGCCCCAGTGTGTAATCGCTATAATCATATCAGGTTTTGCCCTTTTTGCTTTTTGAATATCGGCTAAAATCGAAGCCTCATCTATTAAATTAACTACAGCAGGTTTGGGAGTGGGAATACCATTTGTACCATATGTATAGTTAATAAAAGCTAACCTAAAGGTTGTTCCATCCACTTTCTTTTCAACAATAAGTGGATATAAGCTGTCTTTTTCTATTTGATTTTTGAAAGTCCCTGTATGCCTAATTTGTAGGGAGTCCAACACATCAATTGTATGTTCTAAGCCGTACAAAAAACCATCATTAGAGTGATTGTTACAGGTCGTTAATAGATCAAAACCCGCCTCTTTTAGAGCGTAAGCAAAAGCGTCAGGAGTTCTAAACATTGGGTACCCCGAATACTTCCCCTTATTGCTTAGTGTCAATTCCAAATTGCCAATCATCAAATCAGCTTTTTCAAAAATAGGTTGAACGTATTGAAAACAAGTACTGTAATCAAAGTCTTTCATTTGTTTGGATCGGAAATTAGCAGCAGTACCCGCTGCCGAACGAATTTGATTTCCGTGCCCCATTATATCCCCGACAAAGGATAATTTGATACGATGAATAGAATCTGGCAAAGAAACTACCGTGTCTACAGCAACTACTGATGAAGCATTATTTGTCTTTTTATCCTGTTTGCAGGAATACCCAAAAACTAGCAAAAAACAAAAGAAAATAATTTTCATACACTATAATTTTTAAAAAAAGTTGTTGCAGGCTACCAATCTAAATAAAATAGTTGATTTATTAGACTAAAGCAAAGACTCTCCGTTTAAATCAGTGGTTAAGAGCTCGGACAT
This sequence comes from uncultured Aureispira sp., assembly GCA_905480485.1. Taxonomy (GTDB): domain Bacteria; phylum Bacteroidota; class Bacteroidia; order Chitinophagales; family Saprospiraceae; genus Aureispira. The sequence goes on along the minus strand of CAJQQM010000104.1, from coordinate 6,837 downwards.
ATAGTCGAAAAAAGGCCGTAGACTACAAAATGAATCAAAAATCTGATCCATAAAATCTTTTTGAAGCACTTCTGCATCTGTAAATGTTTGTTTGACGGTAAATTGTTTTTTGCGAATGAGCTCAATATTAGGACTGTCCTTTGTAAATCCCCTAGGTGCTGTTTTGACAGACTCGCCTCTAAGGGTACCAAATTTATTTTTAAAGTCAGCCGCTCCTAAAATTTGATGTATACGCTGATCGTCAAGGCTAAATTCTTTTCGTATACGCAAAAGGTCGGCAGGATTAGGTCGATAAAAACCACCCCCACAAAAACTTCGATTGTCCTGTTCGACACTAAACATATAGCCTCCCCTTCTTTCGCGGCCAAAACGGACAAAGCTCCCCCAAAAATAATCTTTGTAAATCGTTTTATTTTTCGAAAATCGAATATCTCTGTTAATTCGAGATATTTTGTGGCGTTCAATTACATCCACCTCATTCATCCGTCGTTCTAATTCTTGCACAAAACCCTTGATATTTTCTCTAGCTTTTTTATAGCGTGGTTGTTGACTGTGAAACCATTCTTTATTGTTGTTATATCGCAAATCTCTAAAAAAGTGGTAGGTTTCGGCTTTGATGTAATTCATGAATGTATTGTTTAAAGAAGAGTTGTACTATTTATTAATACAAAAATATAAAACAAATGTTTGATGAAGCAATAGAACAAAAAAAACTGCCTATTTAAAAGGCGAAAATGTTAAGTTTTTAGGAAAAGATCTATTTATTAGGCGCTTTCATAAAATATAAGTTAAATTTGGAATAATCATTAATCGCCAAATAATATTACGCTTAACTATTCTATTTTATACTATAATTTTAACTATCGAAAAATGAAGACCACACTTTTAGCGATAACAACATTGTGCCTTTTTGCACAATATCCAACCTATGCAATTACATTTAATGTCAACAGCTTTAACGATACTCATGATGTCAACCCCGGCGATGGAATTTGCCAAGATGCCACGGGCAATTGTAGTTTGAGGGCTGCTGTTCAAGAAGCAAATGCTAGTATGGGGCCTGACCAAATAATCTTGGGAGCTGGCAATTACCTTTTGACAATTGCAGGTAGCAATGAAGATGCATGCCTAAGTGGTGATCTTGATATTAATTCCGACATCAGTATTATAGGTGCAAATGCCTGGACCACCCTCATTGATGGAAATCAGCTCGATCGAGTTTTTCACGTTGGCATTCTCGGACGTCTGTTGATTCGGCAAGTTACGGTAACCAATGGCTTTTTGAATCAAGGGGCCGGTGCAGGATTTCTAAATCAGGGTTTTCTGGATATCTATTATTGCTGTATCGACAGCAACCTATGTCAAATGAACCAAGGGCTTAACCAAACAGGGGGTCTAGGCGGTGGAATTGCCAATTATCAAACTTTAAACCTTCACAACAGTACCCTGCAATATAATATTGCAAGGGGTGCCGCTGGCAACAATGCTAAAAATGGCGGCGGTGGCGGTGGTGGCAGCCCGGGCTTAGGCGGTGGCTTGTACAACGAAAACCTAGCAATTGCAAACCTGACTAATAGTACCTTTTCGACCAATAGAGCCCTTGGGGCTTGGTCTTCAGGCGGTGCAACGAACGGTGGAAATTTTAGTTTTGCAGGCGCAGGTGGTGCCGGACCTACAGCAGGTGGTGGCGGTGGCGCAGGTGGAGGAACCGGCGGTAACGGGGGAGATTTTTCTGGTGGAGGTGGTGGTGGATCTTCTTGTGCAACAGGAGGAAATGGCGGCAATGGTGGATTTGGAGCCGGAGGAGGTGGTCGTGGAGCACGATCTTGTGGAGGAGGAAATGGTCTAGTCGGTATTGCTGGATTTGGGGGTGGCAATGGCAATGCAAGCTGTTGTTCTTCCTGCGGTGGTGGTGGTGCCGGAAGTGGAATGGGAGGCGGCATTTTTAACAATGGTGGTTCTGTTAACTTAGTTTCTTGTACTGTAGCTTTTAATGAAGCACTTGGAGGCTTTGGACGTACAGGTCAAGGAGGTTATGCTGCAAGAGGACTTTCTGCGTCCGGTTTCGGAGGTGGTATATTCAATCGAGTTGGCAATTTCGTATTCAACAATAGTATAATATCCAATAATATCGCTGATGTTCAAAACAACCTAAGTCAAGCAATAGCCAATACGGCAGATGATTTATTTGGTACTTACACCTCTACCGATGGGCACAATTTGATTATGACCCCTGGCCTGGCTGTTTTAGTTGGAAACCTTATCAACAACATTCTAAACGTTGACCCCTTATTAATGCCACTTGCCAACAACGGCGGTGCTAACAATACGCATGAAACAGACCCTTGCACCCCAAGCGTAGTGATTAACGCAGGCTTTGCTTCAGTACCACTTGACCAAAGAGATATCGCACAAGTATTACAAGCTGATATTGGTGCCTTTGAACAAGAAGACCCCTGTATTTTATTATCGAGACAAAATATTTTGCTAGAAGGTACTAAAAAAAAGGCAGGAAATCTGATAGAATGGGAAGACCAATCGCTAGGTCTTTTTGATAAATTCGAGCTCTTTTCGAGCAGCAATGGTGTCGATTTCAAGTCGATTGAGGTTCAAAATGCATTCATAAATAACGAAGTGTATTATCAATTCCTTGATACAAAACTATTGAGCCCTACCAACTACTACCGATTAAAATGTTTTTTTAAAGACGCAAGTTTTGCTTACAGTCAAACAATAGCTTTGGAGCGAAAACTCAATACACTGCCCTTCATTATTGCTCCTAATCCATTTGAAGACGTTTTGAATATAGAATGGCCCTCTATTTGGTCGGGAAAAGCACGGATACAAATGACCGACAGCAAAGGAAGTTTGGTTTATGATAAAACACATGAAGTAGTAGGGGGCAACACAAAAATAGCCCCCGGAAATGATATTTCCAAGGGCGTGTATATGCTTCGAGTTCGTTTCGATGAGCAAGTGATTGTTCGTAAGTTAATCAAACAATAAAATTAAAACAAATGCTAAATCATAGGGTTTAGCTAGCTATAAAATCAACTTTACCTGTTGCTAGATTATAAAAAGCAGGGACTAATTTTAGTTTACCTGAATTTACAGCGGACTGAACAATTGCTGATTTAGATTCAATTTCTTTGCAGGTTAATTGTGCATTTACCTTAACTACATCGTTTACTGCTTTGGATTCCGAGGCATGTAAAGCAGGTGTAATATGGCATAATAAATGATTGAGATTGTGGCCATTGTCACCTCCCTGAATTGCTGCAGATACAGCCCCGCAATTTTCATGTCCTAAAACAACAACTAAGTTAACACCTAAGTGTGCTACAGCGTATTCCAAACTTGCAACAGAGGAGGTATTGGCAATATTACCGGCCACTCGAATCACAAAGATTTCTCCTAAACCTGCATCAAATACTAATTCAGGTACTACACGACTATCGGCGCAACTTACAATAATAGCAAAGGGACTTTGGCCGTCTTCAAGACTTTTGGTGGTTTTGTAATTGGCCAAAACTCCATCTATCTTGTCTCCTACAAAATTAGCGTTTCCGGATTTTAATCGGCCGAGTGCATCATTCCATGAAATGTTATCTGACATAATTTAAGAATTATTTAGTGTTGAGAAATTAATTATTATTTGTGTTGTGTTAACAATTGCAAGATAGTAAATGTTTAATAAATAATACGATTACTATCATTAAGAAATTCATAAAAACATTTTTTTGAGCGCTGTGCTTATCCTAGGATTAATTTTTAAAATACCTGATTCCGCCTCTTAAAATTATAAAAAGCCCTATTTTAAAGCTACTAGTAACGGTATCGATACATAATATTGTTGTGGCTAAAAAGACTACGGCCTTTTCCGTTGAGGTGCTGTGATAGTGCTTAATGAGCCTTCATATTGTCGTTTAAACAGAACAATAACCGCGGTAAACATACAATTAATGTACTATTTTGTGTGTAGATTGCAAGACATAAACAGCTAATTATTGATTAATACTGCAGCTATGTTATCCTTAACAGCTAGCGTTTAAATAAATATAGGCTGTCTATACCTTTAAATCAAAAAAAGTTATTTAATTAGCATGCATCAATTCATAAATGTAATTCGCCAATAAAGTTACATTTCTGTAATCACTACTAATTTATAAATCTAATTTGTGGATACATTAAACCAGCTTTTAGAAAGGGGATTTAATGGTGTAATGATACATCATATCCTTACTTTGATAATCCTGATTATAAGTTTCTTTTCGAGTCTAATTTTAATATTATCAAAGTCAGGTAACTATCGTTCAAAACCCTATTTAAGTGGATTCTTTTTCTCTATAGGTTGTATTGAAAGTTTTTTATTTATTAGTTCGGTCGACGATTCTATCCTGGGAATTTATGCCTTACCCTTTATTGTTACATTTATATTGATGTTAGCCCCGTTGGCCTATTTGTACGTAAAAAAAACAACACAACCGAATCAAAAACCACCTTCAAGTCATCTATTTATACCGCTTATTATTGGTCTTTGTATAATTACATTAATTATCGCAAGCCGATTCATTGCCTCATCGGCAATCAATACATTGATAAACCTCTTACTCAGAAACACGGTGCTCCTTAGTATTCTTATTTTTTTGCCAATTCAGGTAATTTATTACATTTTGAGTATGTACTATTTGGTGCGACAACACAAAAAAACAATTGCCGAATATTTTTCTTATCAAGAGGGCATCAACCTTAAATGGATTCAGTTTTTTTCCCTTGGTTTTAGTATTTTTATTATGGGTTGTTTTCTTTTTGAAATAAGTGAAAGTTCTGTAGATAATATTTTTTTCAAAATCTATATATTGATTTACACTTCAGTAATTGCAATTTTTGGAATTCGTCAAACCAATATTTATTCCGATTTTGAATCAGACGCATCTATCAGACTGACCACTTCAGATAGTCTCCCGAAAAAGCTTGCTTCAAAAGGCGTTCTCAAGCAAGAACGCTATGCAGCGTCTTCGTTAAAAGACGCGCAAAAAATACGTTTGATTGAGCAAGGACTTAATAATTATTTATTGAATAATGAAGCTTATCTTGATGCTAAACTAAACTTAAAAGATGTAGCCAAAGAATTAGGTATTAACTACAAATATCTATCTCAAGTTATTAATTCGAAATATGATTGTAGCTTTATACACCTTGTCAATAGCTACAGAATTGAAGCGGCAAAAAAGGAGCTTAGGCGATCTAAAAACAACAGAGATTCTATAGAGCAAATTGGCTATTTATCCGGATTTCAATCAAAATCTGCATTTTATAGTAATTTCAAAAAACATACAGGATTGACGCCTGTTCAGTTTCAAAAAAGTCAAAAATAAAGAGTAATTCACGAATCAGGACTCCCTAAAACGTTCTTGTTGTTATAATTTGGATAATTAACGGCAAATACCAAATTAAATATTGCTAAAATAGAAGCCTTGAATTTTCATTTGATAGTTTTTGTAAAATTCACGTTTTAGGATTTTTACTTCATGTATCAAAACTACCGTTTATTAATCTTAGCGTAATTTTAAGTTAACAAATTAAGTACCTTTTGTACTTATTATTTATTCATGTTTAACGCTTGAAATTATGCATCTACTTTTTACAATTACTCTTTTTTTTATGGTTGGATTTGAACTCGATAACTGTTTATGTCAACAGATAGTCCCTACAGCCTGCGCTAGTCAAACATTTAATATCAGTAGCGATCAAAATTTTTATGACGATGGTGGTCAGGGAGGGCAACTTTGCTCTGATGGCGATGCAAATAATTTTTGTAATTGCAATTGCGAAACGACTACGAGTATTTGCGTTCCTACTGGTCAATTCTTACGCGTCGATTTTTCTGTTTTTGCGATGTTTAATACTACTTCTGCTTTCGATTGGATGAAAATTTATGATGGGAGTAATACGAGCGCGACTGTATTGTTTAGCAACGATGTCGGAGGTGCCGACCATTTTCCACATGGAGGTTCGGGATCGGGCTACGGAGATTGTGGTGATGATGTACCACCCGTTGGATTTTGTAGCAGTGGTCAATGTTTAACCTTTGAGTTTCATGCAAGTGGAGTAGTCAATCGGGCAGGATGGGAAGCGGCTCTTCGAATTGTCAATGCCGGTTGTGTTTTATTGCCCTTACAGCTGTTAAGTTTTGATATTTCGGCATCGCCGCATCATATTGATGTTCATTGGACTGTAGCCAATGAATCCGTTCAGGATAGCTATCAAATTGAACGTTCGGAAGATGGCATTAACTGGTCCACAATATACACAACTAAGGCCCTAGGCGATCAACAGATTGTCATTAAGCGGAGTTACAAAGACTTGTCGCCGTTATCAGGACTTTCTTACTACCGACTTAAACAAGTTGATTTTAATGGAACATCCAATTATTCAAGTATTAAGGTGGTAGAACGGACAGCCACCGAACTTAGGCTACAAATTCATCCGAATCCAAGTCAAGGATGGCTACAAGTTAGCGCTCAAAATATTGGTTCAATTCGTTTGTTTGATATGATGGGACAAGAGCGTACACATGCCATTGATGTCAACTATCTTAGTCCACAAAGGGCAAGACTCGACTGTCGTCTACTAAGCGAAGGTATCTATATATTAAAGACATCTAGCGGCACTCGAAAAATTCGATTGATGCCTTAATGAGTGTCTTCACATAAATGAATTATTAGCTATTGCTGCTTAAAAATCTAAATTTTTTTTATAATTTCGTTGTTCTTAATTGCTATCATTTTCTATTAAATAAAAACAATGAAAAAAATACTGATTGCCAATCGCGGA
>CAJQQM010000103.1 GCA_905480485.1 uncultured Aureispira sp. | reverse complement strand
ATCATGCATCCAAGCAGCGTACTGCAATAAATACTGTTGTTCCTCTTTAAGTTGAACGCTTGAGCGATTGACTTGCTTTACTACTTCTAGGCTATGGGCAAAATTATGAAAATACAGCTTGGAACTGTCTGCTTGATCAACGTTTTTTTGAACGTATTGCTAACACAATTGAAGTGTATTTTTAGGTAGTGCATTGTTTTTAAATTCCAACAGCTTAGTTCTATTAATCTCGCATTGCCTCAACAGGGCTTATTTTTGCTGCTTTCAAGGCGGGTATTAAACCTGCTATAGCCCCGGCAAGTACTACGGTTAGTGTAGCGGCAAGTACCATGGCTATATCGACATGCGGATGGCGAAAAAAACCAGCATCAATTTGATTCACTTCAATGATATAATTAATTAATTGTATAAGTCCAAGACCAAGGGCCATCCCTAAATATCCTGCAAGTGCGGTTATAAAGACGGATTCCTGCAACACCATCCCAATAATCGAACTTGGTGTAGCTCCCAAAGCTTTCCGAATTCCTATTTCTTTTGTACGGTCTTTTACCACAATTAGCATAATATTACTAACACCAATAACTCCGGCTACAATCGACCCTATACCAACTATCCAAATAAAGAAGTTAATTATATCAAACAAACTTTTAACTGACTGATAATGTTCGACTCGGTTACGAATTCGAATGGCTTGTTGATCGTTTACATCGAATTGATGTTTTTGAGCAAGTTGTTGTCTTATCGAGGCTTCTATGCGTTTTACTTCTTCTAAGTTGGCGTTACCCGTTGTTAGCATTAGTTGGCTTATAGGGGTTTTTTCTGAAAAAGAACGTTGGGCGGTGGTGATGGGAATATAAATCATACGCATTTCATCCTCTCCACCGTTGTCGCTAAAGACGCCTACTATCTGAAAATTAATGCCTCCAATTTCTATCCACTGCCCAATTGGGTCTTGTTTCGGAAAGACCTCATTTTCTATCATTTGCCCAATGACTGCAACTTTTCTGTACTTTAATAAATCGGAATTATTTATAAATCGACCCGTTTCCATCTTGGAATTTTCTAGGTATTGATGATCTGGATGTACCGATCGAATACGAAAATTGTATTGTACATTTTGGTAGATCATTTTTTCTAATAGTGGCGGCAAATAAAATCTTCCGGTGATGTATTCGGTTCCCTTTACTTTATTTTTGAGCAAAGAATAATCATAATTATCAAATTCAATAGCCTTGTTTCTAGCCAATCCCTTGTAGGCAAGTGCCGTACGCTTCGGGTATATCCACAAACTATTGGTGGCGTCGTCTCTAAACTCATAGGCCGCACCATTTTCGAGACCCTTTCCGGCACCAAGCAATATTACCAGCATAAATATGCCCCAAAACACCCCAAATGCAGTTAAACCCGTACGCAATTTGTGCTTTCGTAGCGATAAAAAAATCTCTTGCCATTTGTCTAAATCAAACATATTTGGTGCATTCTAGGTATAAAATATCCAGTCAGAATGCCAAAATTAATTAAATTATACTACTAACTGTCTAGCAATTCCAAAAAATAACATTATTTTAGTATACAATCCTTTTGTATCGTTGCAAAGTACCCTATGACTGATAAGCATCTAGTATCCAAAAAGCACAAAATTATAGACACGCAGCGAATAACGCTTATTGTGGCTGGATTGCTTTTGATTGTCAAGTTTGTGGCCTATTTTCTTACACATTCTAATACCATTTTGACCGACGCGCTCGAGAGTATTGTTAATGTGGTAGCGGGTGCCTTTGGTTTGTTTAGTGTTTTGGTCGCTGCCTTACCGAAAGATCAAAATCACCCCTACGGACACGGTAAAATTGAATTCGTTTCTGCGGCAGTTGAGGGCGTACTTATTTTGATGGCAGGGATTCTCATCGTGATTAAATCAGCCTACAATTTGCAATTTCCTGTGCCGGTACATGATATTGATCAAGGAATTATGATTGTCAGTTTAGCAGGACTTATCAATTTTGGTTTGGGAATTTATGTCGAACGCCAAGGTAAGGATGCCGGTTCGATGGTGTTGATTGCTTCAGCTGAACATCTAAAGTCTGATGGTTATTCGACGCTTGCTATGCTAATAGGTCTTGCTTTTGTATGGTATAGTGGTTGGCTTTGGCTTGATTCTGTAATTGCGATTGTTTTTGGGTTTATTATTGGAATTGCTGGATTTAGAGTTATTAATTCGGCGATGTCGGGTATTATGGACGAAGTAGATTATCAATTGGTGGATGAAATTGTAGAAATTTTAAATGAGGACAGGCATCCGGAATGCATAGATATTCACAACCTTAGGATTATAAAATATGGCATGGACCTACATTTTGATTGTCATATGACGATTCCGTGGTATTTTAATACACAGCAAGCGCATGATGAAGTCGATCGCTTCGAAAAATTATTGCGTTCGAAAACCGACAAGGAGGTTGAATTTTTTGTACACATCGACCCCTGTGTTCCGGAATGTTGTAAATCTTGTATCAAAAAAGATTGTAAGGAGCGTATTTTCGAATTTGAAAAAGAAGTTGAATGGTGCCCACAGAATATCATGCTCAACAAAAAGCACAATGTATAGTGTCAAAAGGCGTTGCTATTTATTCGTGAATGGCCCTAATCTAAATACCCAAAATCTTGGCATCCACAAAGAAAACACTTTTAATATCAATAGAGTGGTCGGAGGTAATTAGTTTGTCGGTTACACTTTGTACGCGCAAGTCAAATTTATCTTTGCTAATGTAGGCTTGAAGATCGTTTTCAGTGGTTTCTAAAGCTAAAAAATTTCCTACGTCATCGGATATGTTCTCTTTCCAAGCTATTCTTAATTCAGACAAACCTTCGGCATTTAGGTAAATTTCGACGCTGTTCAAAAAACTTAGGTCGCTAGAGTTTGGCCCGGTCAATTCTAAATTAAGTTGCCTAAGCATTACGGATTCGATTAGGTCTTTGTTGGTATTGTTTAGTTCATAAGTTGCGGTAGAGTTGCTAGTGATGTCCGGCGTTATGATGTCAAAGGGTAAATTTAGTGAAACAGCAGAAGGAACGACGATAGATTGCTCAAAATTCATTTCAAATTGAGTTAATTTGTCGATTTGCTTACATGCACTAAATAGTACTATTACTGAAAGTATAAATAAAGAACGAAGCATATAAGGGGTTTTTTTGTTTCAAAACATAGGAACAACAATAAAGATACCAAATGTTAATTTACACAAGAATATAAGCCAATTATAACAGTTACATGCCCAAACTTGGTATAGGTTCAAAACGTTTTAATTTTTTTCCATCTTTTTCTATGTATTCGTTAAACATATCATAAGGACGTACCCACACCGAATTGTCTCCATATAGTTGTTGATAAACAACAAGTTTTTCTTCGGTTTCTGAATGTTTGGCGACATACAAAACTTGATAATAGTTGCCTTTGTAATGTTGATATTTTCCTATTTGCATATTTTTTGATTCGTGTAGCAATTTAAATATTCTATCCTGTAGTCTTAAAGTTTCATTTAACTGTCATAATCTAGCGATTCTAATTTCAAAATTTAAGATAAGCTGCTTTTTTTTAAAATAACTAATATTTGTTGTATCTTTGTATTGGATTTCAAAAAAACTAGTCTTGAGTACGTACATTTTGGGCTTAAGCTACTAATTATGAACATTTTACATTAAATCTTAAATTTAAATGGAAACAACGAATAAAGTGCAGTACAAAGTAAAAGATATCTCCCTAGCTGCTTGGGGAAGAAAAGAAATTGAATTGGCAGAAGCCGAAATGCCAGGTTTGATGTCTCTTCGCGAGAAATACGGTGCTGCCAAACCACTTGCGGGTGCGCGTATTGCCGGTTGTTTGCACATGACAATTCAAACGGCTGTCTTGATTGAGACTTTGGTAGAATTGGGTGCTGACGTTACTTGGTCTTCTTGCAATATTTTTTCTACGCAAGATCATGCTGCTGCGGCAATAGCTGAAGCTGGTATTCCTGTATTTGCTTGGAAAGGTATGAATGATGAAGAATTTGATTGGTGTATCGAGCAAACTTTATTCGCCTTTAAAAATGGTGAGCCATTAAACATGATTTTAGATGATGGTGGTGATTTAACAAATATGGTTTTAGACCAATATCCAGAAGTTGGTAAAGGCGTTTACGGATTGTCTGAAGAAACAACAACAGGTGTACACAGACTATACGAAAGAGTCAAGAACGGTACTTTGACAATGCCTGCTATTAATGTAAACGATTCTGTTACAAAATCTAAGTTTGATAACAAATACGGATGTAAAGAATCATTGGTTGATGCTATTCGTCGTGCAACGGATACAATGATGGCTGGTAAAGTCGCTGTTGTAGCGGGTTATGGTGATGTTGGTAAAGGTTCTGCTGCCTCACTACAAGGTGCTGGCGCGCGTGTTATTGTTACTGAGATTGATCCAATATGTGCACTGCAAGCTGCTATGGACGGATTCGAAGTTCAACCAATGTCGAAAGCTGTATCTCGTGCCAATATAGTAGTAACTGCTACAGGAAACAAAGACATCATCACTGCTGAGCACTTTGAAGCGATGAATGATAAGACAATCGTTTGTAACATTGGTCACTTCGATAACGAAATCGATATGGCTTGGATAAACAACAATCACGGTGATTCTAAAGTAGAAATTAAACCTCAGGTTGATTTGTACAATGTCAATGGAAACGATATTATCGTTTTGGCAGAGGGTCGTTTAGTAAACTTAGGCTGTGCTACAGGGCACCCTTCTTTCGTGATGTCTAACTCTTTTACCAACCAAACATTGGCGCAATTAGAGATTTGGGAAAACAAAGAAAACAATACTTACGAAAACAAAGTATATATGTTGCCTAAGCACCTAGATGAAGAAGTAGCACGTTTGCACTTAGCCAAGATTGGTGTCGAACTCGAAACTTTATCGAAAGATCAGGCTGATTATATCGGAGTTCAGGTTGCAGGTCCTTTCAAGCCAGAACATTACCGTTACTAAGATTAAGATCAGTACTCTACTGAACATATACAGCTGCCAAGAACTAGTTTCTTGGCAGCTTTTTTTTGTTTTTGAAGATAGGCTGTATGAGTAGATTTAGGGTCTGTATCCAACTTATGTTTGTTGCTACAATTGTATGGTTTTTGTAAAGTAACTTAGTTGAAGGAGTTGGTAAAAATGATTAGCCCTGCGACTTGTATTGACTTATTTGATACACTAAGGATCATCAAAATTATGAAAAGAGATCTATAGTCTGATGGTTGTCTAAAAATTTAGGGCGGTATGTTTTACGTTTTTTTACCCGCTTGAATAGCCTTGTTCTATGATTTCAATTATTTGGACTAAACAATAGGATGCAAGCCGCCTGAGGGCCAACAATTTTTGCATCATGCACTATTTTTTGGGACTATGGGCCGGTTGCTTATTTTTTGCGTAAAATGATCATTCAATCACTTCAAAGTGTAAATGATCTTCATGCAGCGTTTATCGTTAATTAAAGGAAGCAGCGTGCAGGGTACTATTTTCTCAAAAATATTGTTGAATTGTATTTATTAAATGGTTAGTTCTGAATAGAAAAACTTCCGAATACCTATAAAAACAAAAATCATAGCCGTGTAGACCAAAAAGAAAGGAAGAATAAGGGCCTTATAGCCCAAGACAAGCATTATTGCGATAATAAGCAATTGAAAGCCCAAACCAAAGGTCGAAACACTTGTCATTAGCCAATTTGGCAATACAGACCCTTTATCTGCTGTACTGTCTAGGGTATAAATCGTTTTATCAAAAGCACCATAAAACAGTTTGTACAATCCAAAAAGGATATTCACATGCTTTTGCCTTTCGCCATCAAACGCTATAGGTGTTTTGTTTTCAAAAACACGGCTTGTCGTATCGCCATTAAATTTGTTTCTTAAAATAACATAGTAGTAATTATAAAGGGTGCCTTGTAACTGCAGACCAATAAAGGCTAAAAGTCCTATCCAAATAGTTGTATTTGTAATATACCAGATAGAAATAAAAAATAAGGCATTCAAAATAATGTCTGCTACAGAGTCTAAATAGCGTCCGGTATAGGATGGTCTTTGTTTTACACGTGCTAACTCACCATCAGCAGCATCTAAAACTGACTTAACAATTAGAAAAAATGCAGCTAGCCAATAATACCCTTGAATTATACAATAAATAGCAATGAGTCCGGATATAATAAATCCGATAGTAACGTGAACAGGGGTGACAGCAGTATTCTTTAAGGAGTTTGCAATAACGATAGCTATAGGTCTTCCGTAGTCAGAAAGATCAATAAATTTATTCTCTTTGGGTAATTTGGACATGTATACAATAGCATGGCTAGTAGTGGAAAATACCTTCTACAAATATACGATTAATACTCAGTATTTAGATTCGTTTCAGGCCGTAAATGTATTGATAGCAGCGTATTTAATTTTTATGTTATTTTGATGACATAATAGTTTGTTTGTTACAACTCGTTTGTTTGTGAATCTAGACAATCAGCTTGACAAAAGTTAAATTTTAAATAGGGTTGAATTTTCGAATTAAGGAAGGGGGGGGTAGTTATTAAAACAGCTACATCGCAATTTTTAAAAAAAAAAAAAGGATAAATTATAGGTTATTAGAAGGCTCATTTTCGATCAAATAGCCTTCATCCTTTCGGGGTATTATCTTTTTTTATCGGGCCTATTTAATTTTACTAAAGATTCGTTAAAATAATTTTAATCTTCTTAGGGTTCCGCATGTAGTTGATCGTAAAACTAATCGGAAAACGACCAGTAAAAAAAGTTATCTGCCTTTTTGGCGTTATGCTTCGCTTCTATTAATAGAATATATCTATTAACATAAAAAGCTTATAAATGTAGACCCTTAGGCTGTCTATGACTAATGCCTTAGCTTTTTCATAGCGAAACAACATGAAAAACAGTATCCTGTTGCTTTCTATGCGTAGTGTATAGTTTTTTATTTAAAATACCTTTGCATATTAGCGGTTTTGGCAGAAATCAAATTAGAATATTCATTTTAAAGGGTAAACACGACGGGTTTGACGTTCATGTGATTCTCCTAAGATATTATCGGCACCATAAATTTGTACCACGGCTTTTCTCATAAGTTCCAAGCCTTCTTCTGTCTTTGAACTAATTTCTACAAAGCAAGGATGCCCATAACCAAGGCCTTCATAGGTTGTAATATAGCCTTCATTTGTATATATATCATAATAGTCGGTAAATCCGTCTAATGGGCCAGACATAACAGCCCCACTAGGTGTTTCAAGGCGGCCTTGTAGGAGTGTACAGAGCTTTTCCATCCAACGAGCTATTTGATTATATCGACCTTTAGGTACCGCATAATTCAATGCTATACAATATGTCTGCCTGGGGGGTAATGGAATTCGGTCCATATGTTTTTATTTATTTATGTGATAAAAGATTATCTAGCTACAAAAGAATTATTTTAACTTATACAATGAGGTAGATAAGCATTTTTAAAATTTTTGTGCAAGCTTCTACGAATTAAGTAAGGATAATTAGATCTGTAATTGCTAGCTTAAA
>CAJQQM010000102.1 GCA_905480485.1 uncultured Aureispira sp. | reverse complement strand
TCAGGATTAAAATCTACGGTATCCCGAAAATACCCCATTGTATAAACATTGCCTAATGTGTCTGTCCCAACAGAAACACCACCATCATCTCTTGTTCCTCCCAATGTTTTTGCCCAGATAAAATCTCCTTGTGCATCTAATTTTAAGATAAAAACATCTGCGTATTTGTTAGAATATATCTTGCTGACCGAAGGACCTGGGTCTACGTCAACGGAATCATAAAAAGATCCTGTAGAATAGATATTACCTTGCTTATCTAGAGATAAATCCCTAGCAGTGGGTCCAAATGAAGTAGAAAAACTAACAAAGGTTTTGACCCAAATCAAATTCCCATCCGCCGCTATATTTTGAATAAAAAGATCCCCGGTAACAGCAGCAACAGTTTGAATACCTGCATTAGGATCAAAATCTACTAGACCACTAAATTCACCAAAAATTAAAACACTATTATCGGCAGCTATGCATAGTTTTTTACCGATTACTCGATTATTGGAACTAGTCATTGTTTTGACCCATACAAAATTTCCTAAGGGATCTAATTTTAGAAGAAAATAATCTATATTACCCCCTGCGGTAATATTATGAACCCCTCCTTTTGGGTCAAAATCAACGGTCCCTCCAAATTGCCCTGTTGTATACACATTCCCCAATTGATCTGTTACTAGTGCAGTTATCGTTATACCCGAGCTACCCAAGGTATTTGCCCATTCAAATGCTACTTGACCTTTGGTGTTATTGCCAACAAATAGAACTAATATTACTACGATAAATTTAATCTTTATCATTCTATAGATAGATTGATATAGAGAATTATGGATAGACATAAATTGTTTTTTTTCGAAAACAGGGTTTGTTTATAGATTGAATTTTATGTTCTAAACAGATGTATTTAATGTACAGATAGGTCTTGCGAATAATACAACAATTATAATTAATGAGGAAGTAAAGATTTCTTTGAAGGAGAATTAAACAAATACCAATTTACGAAAATTTTCAAAGAGTCATATCTTAGAAGGCAATTCTTTATTCATGTCAATCATTTGCAAGGCGCTTTGCTAGTCCAGGTTCCAATTAATTGATTACGATTTTTTTAACGATACATTGATTGCTCAATTTTACCCTGAGTAAGTAAATTCCTTTGGCTGCTGTATTTAATAATAATTTGGTCGATAGAACAGGCGCTATTTTTTGTTCAACAATCATGCTTCCCTGTAGGTCGTACAAACTGAGTGCTACTATTGGGGTCGATGCTTGAATAAAAAGCTGTTCCTGTGCAGGCTTGGGAAAAACAAGCACCTCCTCTAATGGAATCGACGGAGAAGCGCTTATCAAACTTATACCAATACTTTGCATAAAAGTATCGCGCTGTCCACAAGAGTCTTCGACCATCAAAGTAACCGTATAGCTGCCATTATTGGTATAGACATGGTTAGGATTTTGAACGGTCGATGACTGTGTAGAGTCTCCAAAATCCCACCAATAAGTAGCGGCGTAAGCACTTGTATTGGTAAACTGAACTGAATCGCCGAAGACTACATGACCAAAAGAGGCTTGGATATCGTAGGCTGCTATCTTCCAATTTTCTAAACTATCCAAGACGACCTTATCTGCTGCGTTTTGCAAATGTAAAGCATCAGATACACTAAGGCTACCATAGTAGTTCAACCCCACCGGACTTTTTCTGAAGATAGAACTATAAAATGTGCAGGCAGCCAAATAGCTTCCGGCAAAAGAAGGATGACTCCCATCTGAACTATATAAATTGATTCCTGGAAAACTATCGCGCACATAGTGCCACACCGCCCCTACCGGTGCACATATCGCATTATTCTGATCTGCCATCAACAAATAACTTTCCCGTAAGCGATGTTGCATACCCTGATACGTACATACCGGCGGATAAAAAGCACAATTATTTTGATCGCCATTCTGACGCCCCCAAGTCATGAAAAATACGGTTTCAGCACAAGGGTTATGCAACACTATACTATCATTAAGCTGTCGAGCATAGGGAAGCACATCTGTGGCTACTTGGCCAGGAGAAAAAGAGGGCTTTTGACTTTGCTCCTGAATTATAACATAGTCCCAATCTCCTTGCCTTATCAATTGTAAGGTATTGTTGTTGCTTACATGTTGCACTAGCTGTGCCCCTCCAGGTGTACTTGTACTATACACAATCGTATCATTAACTGCATTCGCCAAGTTTTGTAAAATCGATGGTAAATTGTTAGCGTAAATATAGCTATTCCCAATAAAAAGGATTTTTGAGCTGCTTTGACCAACGACAGCTAGGCTACTCCATACAAAAAACAATATAAATGGCGCTAATTTCACAAATATGATTTAAATGAATCGTTTTATTAAGAGCATATAAATTGGCAAATCTCAATTTAAACATTTGAAGGCCCAAAAAAAAGGATTCGCTTAGATTTAAATAGTTAAAGTGGCATACACACTTATAGAAATAGCCAACGGCATTTGACTAAATTTTGACCTTGCAATCTCTAAAAACTTAAATCAAGCTAAACAATACTTCTATTTTCTTAGTAGCTTTACGCTGTTGCAATTGTCGCAAAAAAGGACATAAGAACTATTTTCAGCTGTTGTAATACTCTCCTCTTTCAAACACTTAGAGCCTTGCTGTATGAAAAACACTTACCAGGATTTAATCGAACAAAGTTACCGTTTCCCTCAGGAGGGGTTTGATATAAAAGATGGTTATTTAAGATTTCATGGTGTGTCCTTGAAATACTTAATTGAAAAATACCGTACGCCTTTCAAATTGACCTACCTACCAAAAATTGGTCATCAGATAAAAAAAGCTCGTCTTTTGTTTAAAAAGAGTATCGAAAAATACAATTACCAGGGTGATTATTACTATTGCTATTGTACCAAATGCAACCATTTTTCGCATGTTATATCCGAGGCAATGAAACATCAAGTACACCTCGAAACCTCATCTTCTTTTGATATCGATCTTATACTCCATTTATTCAAGGCTGGCAAGATCGACAAAGATAGAATCATCTTACACAATGGATATAAGACCGACGACTACCTGCAAAAAATAATTGATTTGCGCCAACAAGGTTTCAAAAACGCCCTTGTTATTTTAGACAGTCAATACGAATTAGAACGGTTGCGAAAACTCCCCTTCGAAGGCACCTTACAACTTGGATTGCGAATGGCAATAAATGAGGAAGTTCAGTCGGCGTATTATACCTCAAGATTGGGCATTCGACCTTCAAAAGTGGTAGACTTTTATCAGCAAAAAATTGCCAATGACCCCCGATTCGAATTAAAAATGTTGCATTTTTATGTGGATTCAGGTATAAAAGATACCCTTTATTATTGGGGGGAGTTTCAGAAAGCCTTGCAGTTATATCATCAACTCAAAATGCGTTGTGCCAGTCTCACGGCGATCAACTTAGGAGGAGGTTTACCCATTCAAAACCACCTGGGGTTTGAATATGATTATGAATACATGATTGATCAAATTGTTAAAAACATCAAAGAAAGTTGTGCGAAAGAGGGCATAAACGAACCCGATATTTTTACCGAATTTGGTAAATTTACTGTAGGAGAATCCTCTGCTATTATTTTTAGCGTACTTGAAGCCAAATATCAAAACGATACTGAATCTTGGTATATCATAAATAATAGTTTGATGAATACCATTCCCGATGCCTGGTCAATGCACGAAAAATTCATTCTTTTGCCCATCAACAAGTGGGACCAACCTTACCAAAGAACCAATATTGGTGGTATTAGTTGCGATCACTCCGATTATTATAATTCTGAAGATTTTAATCAAGAAGTGATGCTACCCCGTCACCAAAACAACGACAAAGATGCCCTTTATTTAGGTTTTTTTCACACCGGCGCCTATCAAGATGCTATCAGTGGCTATGGAGGCATCAAACACTGCCTGATTCCTTCTCCTAAGCAAGTGATTGTTGAACAAGATGAACACGGGCAACTCATTGACTACATCTACCGTGATGAACAGACCGTAGAAGATATGTTCCACATACTTGGCTATCGCTAATATTGTATTAATACTCCTTTAAAGCAAACACTTTTGCACTTGTTCGACGACCTTTTTGGAATTACCCACGTAGATTGTATCCTCCAATATAAATACCGGGCGTTTCAGAAAGGTATAGTGCTGCAGTATCAAGCTTTCATAATCTTGTTCGGTCAATACTTTTTCTTTGAGTCCCATTTCTTTATATTTTTGTGCCCTTCTACTAAAAAGGGCCTCGTAACTGCCGGCCAAGTTGGCCATTTGTTGAAGTTGTGCACTTGTCATAGGTTCTTTTTTGATGTCCTGTAATTCCATTCCGTTTGTCGAAATAGATTGGAGAATTCTATTACAGGTAGAACAGCTGCTTAGGTAATATGCTTTTTTCATCTTTAATTTTTTAAATGGGTAAATCTCAGAAAGGATTTAAAGATAAGAATCTATTTTAAAGACAATGAAAATGATAAAAAAATTGTAACATTGAGATGCTGCTAGCGTACAATTTGCATTAAACACTTATAAACTTGACGGTTTTGACGATACTACTCCAAAAATCTTCTTACTATTTTTTTATTGCTGGCCTTTTATTGTTGGCAAATACCGCCTGTATGACACATCGCCACAGTGTAGGCAAAGGACCAATCGGCGCACAAGGAAGCACAGATGTTTATGACAAAATGAAACAAGGGTATCTTTTTTGGGGCCTCATTCCGCTACAAAAAACTAGGCTTGAAACACCCAAGCACGGTGACTATCAAATCAAAAGCTGCTTTAACCCTGAAGATGGCCTTATCAGCATTTTAAGTTGCGGGATCGTAAGTTTCAGAACCATCAAAATACTCGAATACAAACAAGGCCAAATAGCCGGCTACGATTTTAGGGTGGGTGATAAAATCACTGCAAAATCTAAAGATGATCTTATACTCGGTGAAATCGTTGGGATAGACGCTCAAAAGAAGCGCATTAGCTATTTATATTGGAATATTTATGGCGAAAAATGTGTTCAAGCTACTAAGCCTAACGCAATCGAAGGCATCAGCGAACAACGTTATCAAAAACAAATGCGGGATTGGCGCAAAGAAATTGAACGTTACCAATATATGCCTGGCAATTATGCCATTTGGCCCTTGAATGAGGGTACTGAATTTGGCGTGATTACAAAACTCGACAATCGTCGCCACAAAGCAACTATACAGCTTAGCAATATTTACAACGAGGTCGTTTATTTCAAGGTACCCTATTTGGATATACAAATAATAGACTCTTATGAATTCGAAGCTCGTTTAGAAGATTGGGAAGCCGTAAAACGAGACTATATCTTTGAAGCAGGCGAACAAGTGCGCTGGGAATGGGGTAAAGAAAAGTACAGAGAAGCACAAGTAACAGCCGTCCTTAGCAACCCTCGGCAACTTGAAATACAGTACCGTGACGAAAAAGGCAAACTTAAAACCGCAAAAGTTAATTTGTTACAACTGACTAAACGCAATAATTAATAAGCGTTGATTAGTTGATAATTTTACCCGCCAGAAATCGTAATTCCCACTCTGAAAGTTTGGCATTATATTGCGCTTCTATAAGTTTTTTTTGGCTTTGAATATAGTTGAAGGAGGCCTGTTGATAATTAAAATAATTGGCTTGGCCTAATTCATAGGACTTGCGAACTCTCTCGAAATTGGTTTTGCTAATTATTGTATTACTGCTTTCTAAAGCCATTAACAATTTGTTGTTTTCGTGTTTAGTGTAGGCATCTTTGACATTTTGTTCTGTTTCGTAACGCAACATTGCAAGGCTTAGTTCGCGGCCCTCGATACGAAGTTTATTCTGCTTCTGCGCTCGTTTGAGTGCTCCTCCACTGTACAAAGCATAAGATAGTCCTAAATTAATAGAAGGCCCTACGGCATCATTACTTTTGACAATACCAACATCATTCTGATTGCCATTATAACCATAAGAAACAGTCGTATTCAGCTTGGGATATAGCTCTGAATTGGTGATTTTCAAATCCATTTTAGCACTTTCGATATTTAGATTGGCCTGAACTATAGCAGGATTTTTTTGAAGGGCAGCCTCGAGGATAGACTCGAAATTAATACTAAGGTCTAAATCTGTTTCTATGGTTAATTGTACCGCCTCGTCGAGATACTCTGTGCCTATCAAGCGATTGAGTTGACGTACTGCATTTCGAATTAATACACGAACGCGCAAAAGTTGAGCACTATCAGCAAGCATAGTACTTTGAAGGTTCAACCGCTCAGCTTCGTTACCTTGTCCATATTTAAGTTGTATATCAATGCGTTGCAGTTGTTCTAGGTTGAGTTGGTACTTTTCTGCAGCAATTCTAAAATCCTCCATCGATTTTGCCAAATTAAAATAGGCTTGCACCACATTAAACGCCGTATTTTGCAATTCACTTTGATATTGAGCATTCGAAATATTTAAATCAATCTTTGACTTTTTTAATTTATAGACAGGCTTGAGTCCGTCAAAGAGCGTATATTTTAAATTGACACCTGCATTGTAATTTTGTGAGGCAGCGGCATCGTTACTTTGATCTGGGAAACCGCCATAAAAAGTAGTTTTCGAAATAGAATTCGAATAATTATAGCCTCCTGAAAAATCAATCACCGGTAAAAATCCTGCCTGACCAATCGTGGCATTGACTGCCGCAACTTCTATAGAGTTTTTGGCAATTTTAATATTATAATTATTCTGAATCGCTTGTTGAACCACTTCATCAAGTTCGATATTTTGCTGTGCAAATAGTACAAAAGGCATACAAAATAACAACAGCGATGAAAATTTAAGATACATAGTTCTAGATTTGTATTGCTTCAAAATTAGCTTAATTAGCATAATAAAAATTCTATAATCTGAGTAGCCTATGCAGGCAGAACATCTAACTAACAAAAGGATAAATGAAATGTTTGAACAACTACTTAGTTTTGATTGGCATAAGCCTGAATATGTGCCTGATTAAATACGAGGTTCGTGTCCAAGTTTTGCAATAAATTGAATTTTTCTATATAATATTTCAATTTGATTCCATCGGTTTTGTTGAGCCCGGCGTAAAACAAAATTATTAATTCGTGACTCGATAATTGCGCAAGTATAAATTGAGCATAAGAAGAAGAAATCGTCACATCTGATCGATCTACAAAACGAAACAACTGATAAAGTGATCTAAAATAATTTTCGAGATTATTCCGGTTGGATTCAAAAAACTGTACATAGCCGCCTATAGTGGAATCAATATCGGCTTTATCGATCGCCAAGCCTGTCTTTTGGCTCGATAGAACTACATAGGTTTCGAGCCTTTTGTAATACATCAAAAAACAGGCGCGTCCATCTGCCAAAACAGCCCTTGACTGATCGTCTCTTAGGTCGAGTGCACGCACTAAATTGTTGTGCAATTTCAATAAATGGAAAAAAGTATTTTCAAAATTCTGCTGCACCAAGGTTTGGTTCTGCAAAACCATCTGTTCTTTTTGACCTCTTATTTCATCGCGCGTCATTTCTAGTTCGTGCCGTTGCAAGGTAATCTCCTTTTGTTGAAGTCTTAAAGTAACATAAAAAAGCAACACAGAAACCAAAGACCACAAAGCCCCGACTACGCCGCCAATGAATGAGCCGATATTCCCTAGGTATCCTGCCGAATCATCCATATTATGCTGTAGGACGTTGATGACCCCAATAGAGATTATTATAAATAACAGAAAGCCCAAAAGAGCAAATAAGAGGGCAAGGCCGATTAGCCATTTTTCCATTACATTTTCTTCTTTTAAAGGCACTCTTCCTTGCATAAGACGATTGATTTTGAGAGGATAGTACCCAATATAGGTGAAAAGGCGTAAAAAAATAAAAAAAAGAGACTGCTGATTGTATCAACAGTCTCATATATAGTGATGTGGTTAAATCTTGTTAGGCCGCTTCCAGTCGCTTTGTTTTTTCCCAAAGAACTGATTGAGTACCCATAAAATAACGCTTAGCCCCTAAAAGTGCGGATATATTCATCATAAGAAAATAAAAGGGGACAAACAAAAATTTATTTTTGAGTTGTCTGCGTTTGAGCATCCACCCCCCTAGGCCTGCCAAATAAAACAAAACATGTAATACTAAAAGTACCGCATACACCCCTCCGCTACTGAACCCTAAGTAAAGGTGTACAGGTATTAGTAGCAGCAAGGCTAAAGGGGTAAAGGTCCAACGAAGAAATCGATGTGAAAAATATTGGAAAGCAAATAAAGGTTTGTTGAACGGATTCAACAAAGAAGTGGTTCTGAGTATCGATTGTATTCCCCCAGCACAAATACGTACTTTACGTTTCATCTCTTCGGTAATATCGGCAGAACCTGTTTCTTCAGCATAAGCATCGTGCGCATAGGCAATTTTATACCCTTTTTTTACCACCGATAGCGACAACATAAAGTCGTCTAAAATAACATCTAATTCGGTGTCTTCGTACAGTTCAGTTCGGATAGCAAATAGTTCCCCCGCAGCACCAACCGTAGAGTTCAGTTCGAAAGACCAACGTTTTAGGGTAGATTCATATTTCCAATAAAGTCCCTCGCCTGCGTTCGATGCTTTGTCTTTTTCGTTCTGATATATACGTTTCTCTCCTGCAACACAGCCCACTAATGGATTTTCAAAATAGCGCGCGATATTTCGCAGTGCTTCTTGATTGAGCATTGCGTTAGCATCCGTATACACCACAATATCCGAGTCCACAAAAGGCATCACACGATTGATTGCCGCAATTTTGCCGGCTCTTACCGGGCTATGATAAGTAGATACCTGCGGGTATTTACTTAAATATTGTTCGGAACCGTCGTCCGATCCGTCGGTAACAAATACCAACTTTAACTTATCTTTGGGATAGTTAAGCGCCTCGCTGTTGCGTATTTTGTCATCTAAAAAATCTATCTCATTGTAACAGGGCACCACTAAAGTGAGCGAAGGCCATTCTTCGACGGTAGACGATGCAGGCTTAGATACAAATAGAGACTTTATTTTTACCATTATAAACAAAACAATTGCGTAGCCTATATAGGTATAGATAATTAAGGATGCCAACATCCAAAAAAGGAGTTCAATTGAGGTCATAATTTACTATTTTAAAGTAGGGGCTGAATAAAATTTCAGTCAAATTTCCAGCCCCTAGTATGTCAACTTTGGATTAAAAAAGATGCAAGGGTACTTGACTATAGCCTATATCAAAAAGATGCTAAGGTTTTAGGATGCATCCTTCAAAGCGGGCTTTCATGGGTTGATATTGTAAGCATTGTTTGGTTTAAAAAAGGGACTATTGCAATCAACAGCCCCTTATTTCTTTCATGAGTTTCGGGTGTCTAGTTGTTTAAAAACAATGCAGGTTTTTAGTAATTTTACAGCTTCTAAGGCGACAAATGCGCACTGTAACTGTTGTTTTTTTGGATAATAGCTTGCCATATAGCCTTGATGCTGTTTTCCCAAGTATGGGAACGTGCAAATTCAATTCTATCGTTCTGAACATCATAGCATTGATCGTCGAGCAGACTTTCTATACATTCTATATAATCTTGATGCGTTTTGGCCAACTTTACAAAATCGCGAAACACCTCCATCGCATCAGTTTCTGTCGCTACTACGGGCTTGCCCATCGCCAGATATTCATCAATTTTTCTGGGATAATTTCCAATAGACATCTGATTAAGTACCTGCGGGTTGATACAAATATCAAATCCATAGATAAACTCCGAAAGGCTTTCAGGTTTTTGGAAGCCCAAAAAATGTACATTAGACATTTGATGTAATTTGCTTTTTTTGAAGTCATCATCCTCTGACCCAACAAGCACCAAAGACCATTCAGGTTTGGCTTTAGCCAAGAATTCAAGTAGGCTTATATCTAAGCGTTTTGAGGTTAATAAGCCAACATACCCAACGATAGGCCCCTTTATAGAATCTAGCAAAGGATGCTGTTGTTCAATCAACTGAGGCTGAAAAATGGTAAAATCGCAACCTTGACCTACATAATGACTATTGACATTGTATTTCCTTCCATAATTAGCCAAATAGGTAGAATTGGCCACCACTAAATCGGCTTGAGCAATTACTTTTTGTTCGGCAACAGGCCCGTGTTTCTTAAAATAGGGTTGTGCGATTAGATAATCTCTTATATAGTAGATGTACATTTCGGGTTGCAACATTTCTTTGAGATAGGCACCTTGAAACATAGCACTATCATTAAAAAGAATAAATTCATCAAAGCCCAACTGCTTTGTATATTGCTGTATGCAACGCGCAATTTTACGGTTATTAATTTTGTTAAAAAACTGGAACAAACTATAGTTATTAATCCATTGAACCGATTCTGTAACCACCGGAGGAGTTAATACCCACAAGTTTTTTTCTACTTGTAACAAGGGGTTCACGCGCTTTTTTAAGACATCCATTCGATACGCTGCAAAATCATCTTTATCAGACTTTAACCAACGCAGACGGTCAAGGGGCCGACTTACGTACAAAACCTTGTTATTTTTAGCAAATTCTAATGCTATATTTTTGCAATTGCTACCAATTTTTATGTCCCAGGGTTGAATCCCGAAAACGACAATATTTTTGTTACCAATCATAAAAAGATTATTTTGAAATGAACAATTAGATTGTAGGAAAAACTACCAAAGCCATACCATTCTACAATCAAATGAAAAGCAATGAATTAGACAATTAAAACCGCGCTATTTATTCCATATAAAAGACAATAAATCTAGAATATAGAATACGGATTAAACAGCAAGCCAATGACTTAAATCACGGTTAATGAGTTGCGAAAACTGTTCAATTTCAGGTCGGTATATTTCATTGATTAGACGCTTACGGACGGATGCTTGCAAAGGTGCTTTTTCTAGATTTTTGGATCGGAGATTGGTCACTATTTTTTGCATAAAAGAACTATCTCTAGCCTTTTGAACGACCGTTGGAGCCACCGATTGAACAGCCCTTCGTATGATACTTTGCTGTCCTATTAATAAATTGACATATTTATTTTTGACTTTGCCTGAAACGTTGTACCGAATCGACATATCTGGCTCGAAGTTGGCATCAATGTCCAAAAATACAAACAGTTCTTTCATGAATGCTAGCGGATCCTTTCGAAGGTCTTCGTACAGCATCACCTTGATGTTTTGTTGATCAAAAAGCTCGAAATAACGTTTCATGTGCGTAAAATAAAACCCTTCTTGCACCAGGTCGTTTTTCTTCCACCACAGGTTACCCCGTTCGAAACAATCTTCAAAATTTTCTGTAGGTACCCTATCTTCTCTTAACAGGTGTTGATACCTCGAATACAAACGGTCGGCGGGATTGCGGAACACGGCAATCAATTTGACATTAGGAATATGTTTTTTGATGTTTTCTGGAGCCTTGGGCATATACTGATACATCGTAGAAGATTCGCCCACCGCTTTTTCTTGTTTTACTTGTTCGAACAATGAATGATATTCGTTTAGATTGGTTACAGCCCAAGGATAAAAATTAAATCCATCAGGATCTTCTTGGTCGTATCCATTTATTTTTTCTTGCCCTTCTAATGCGAAAAAATTTGGCTCTTTGATAGAGCTCATAAAAACTTCGGGATGTTGTTTGATGGCATGATAAACGGAGGTTGTACCACTTTTCCCGGCACCAATAATTAAAAAATTAGGATAATTCATAGTAGGTTTTTTAGTTAGTTGAGGAGATTTAACTTCCATGAGGCGTATGAATAAAGGTTTTATTAGCATTTTTCATTTTAAACAAGGCAAAAAACATAATAATCATTGCCTTCGGTAACGAACAAATAGCGATTAAAGAATTTCTATTGAACATCGATTGTGGAATCGAAATGGTATTGGCAATTACATTAGCCCCCAAGCCGATGGCCCACAATAGAAAAACTTCAGGACAGAATAGAAAATTAAGAACCGTACCGATCGCCAAGAAAAATGGAATTAACAAGCGTGGCGGAAGTGCCATTTGGCAAATCTTATTGAAATAATCAATATTACCTTCCTTAAATAAACTTTTTAGAGCAGGCCAAGCATGCAGCTTGAGGTAAAAAAACTGAGCAGCTATCCATCGAGTACGTTGACGACCAAATACCGCTCCTTTACTTACTTTCTCATCCCATATAATGGCATCATTGATATAATGTATGTATTCCCCCTGCTGCAACAAATTGAGTTCAAGCTCTTTGTCAAAGCCGCCAACTGCCTGTGCTTTGGACATCAATTCCTGAAATAAATCATAATCGAAAGCCATTCCCGAACCAACTAACCTTGAACTAAAGCCTAAATTAACCTGACCTAAATTATATATGTTATTATTGATTGCCTCGCTCACTGCATCTAAAACTGCAAAGTTGGTGTTTACATTTTTAGCCACTCTTCGTGCTTGAATAATTTCGTATCCACGACAATATTGTTCATTGATTTTTAGCAAGAACTGTTCTTCCATTACATTGTCCGCATCTAAAATCATTGCCAAATCATACTTGAATTTGATGATATCAAGTGCTGCGTTAAGGGCTTTCACCTTTGTGCTTTTTTCAAATTTAACTTCAACAACTCGTATAGGCAATTTTGACAAGGCCTGCATTGTTTCTTTTTGCAAAGAATCAGCAATGACAAATACATCATAATTGGAATAGTTTTGATTTAATGCTTTTTTGGCTACCTCTACAATGACACCATCCTCTTTGTACGCTGGAATAAAAACAGCGATCGAATGTTCATGCTTTACAAGTAGTTCTGTCACTTTTTCAGAACGATGCGCAGCCAAGGCAAAAACCAACATGTAAAGGGCTGCCCAAGTAAAATAAATACCTAAAATTACAGATAATACAATCATAACAATTTTTATTCAGTGTATAAATTTGAGGCCATTCCACTAAGGTATGCCTTTAACAATACGGGTTTAGAAATATATTTAACAATACCTTTAGGTACGAGGATCAACAGGTTGTAAAAAAAGTATATAAATAACTGCCAATTTTGACAATGAAGTTTTGCAAACATAAACCGATTTCTAGATAGGTAATAAACCTTCAAAGGGCTTTGCTTTTTGACGGAAGTAGATTCTTTGTGATAGACCACCGACGCCGCAACATAATAAATTTGATACCCTTTTTGTCGTATTCGCTGACACCAGTCTATTTCCTCATAATAAAGAAAATACGATTCATTCATTTCCCCAACAGCTTCAAATGCAGCCCTGCTGATCATCATCGCCGCCCCGTGTCCGTAGCTAGTTTCTTTGGTTACAGAATATAAGGGGCCATCTTCTTTGCCTTTGCCATAAGAAGACGACTGCATCGTGTAAAGGTTCAGTTTTGAAAAGCCTGCATATTGAATAATAGATGGATTGTTGAAGTACTTGATTTTAGGACTAACAAGTCCTAATTGAGGGTTCACTTTGAAAGCAAATAGCATGGGGTCAATAAAGCCGGGCGTCACTTCAATATCGGGATTTAAAAACAACAGAAAATCACCCTTAGCTTTTCTAGCACCTAAATTATTAGCCCCTGCAAAACCTAGATTTTTAGCGCTCATGATAAAATTAATATGAGGATACAAATCAGCAACTTGCGACAAATCATCGTCAGGCGAATCATTGTCCACGATAATGATTTCAAAATGACTGTATCCACAACGGTTCAAAGACTCCATAAGTGGGAATATATCTTTTGAAGTATTGTAATTAACGATGATTATAGAAATTAAAGGAGTGTTCATGGCTTATTGTTTAATGGGTTTTAGAAGATTAAAAACCCCTCTATAAAAAAACCTTGTATGTGAAATTGCAGCAGGCAACATTTTCATTGCTTTGAATTTATTGATACGCGCAATTTGTGGGAAATAAACTATTTTTAGTCTTCTAGATGCCTGAGGGTATAATTTATGCTGATTGTATCTGTGGATAATTTTTTTCATTTCTGAATAAATTAACCATGATTTATGTATGGTGTTAGAACTGTGTATTCGGTAAAAACCTAAAATTTCTTCTAAAAAATGAATACTGTATCCCGCGTGTGCAATTTTCAACCACATGTAATAATCTTCAATTTTTAAATCAATATCGTAGTTGCCAACCTCATCAAGAACTGATTTTCGAATCATCGCACAAGTTGAAGAAAAAGGAAAATCTCGCATAAAAACATCTTTAAATGTGTAGGTCCGAACAGGAGCTTTAACTTGCTTACTTGGTTCTAATTCAAGGCCATTGCTGTCTACACGAATTACGTTACCAGAACATACTCCTATTTCAGGCCTTGCTTCCATGCAAGCTACTTGCAAATCCAACTTATTGGATTCCCAATAATCGTCCGATCCTGTTATACAAACATACTTTCCTTTCACTAGTGTCAATGCATAGTTCAAGCTAACACAAAGACCTTTATTTTTTGTATTCAGCACAAGATCAAACCCATGTACCTTTCCCAACTCTTGCACTACCTTTGCGCTATCATCCGTAGAAAAGTCATCGATGACAATCAACTGAATGTGCGCATAACCGTATGATTGAGTTATGATACTTTCTATTGTTTGTTGTATATAAGCAGCGTGATTATACACCGGCACAATTACAGAAACTAATGGTTTATTCATCTTGTGTTGTTTTATTTATGAGCTACAGTAATCAACATATCTCCTCTTTTAGTGAAATCTCCCAATCGTTTTAGAAATTTCAAGAAATTGGAAAACAAACCTATAGGTTTTGGTCTCTTAACTCTCCATAAGTGAAAATATTCTGAGCCACTCAAGACTTTAATATTTTTATTTTTGAACCCTGAAGCTGTTAGGGCTTTTGTAATGCTTTTCCTATTGAAAAGAGACAAATGTACAGGAGGGTGTAAATTGCCATATCGGTGAACCGTACCGCTACCAATACTGTATTTGTTGTGTAGCAATTTCATGATACCCTTAGAAATAAACTTGGGGCAATAAGAAAGCACCATATATTCTATCTGTTCTAACAAGCCAGAAGAATTCGGAGTTTTAATAACTATGACACCCGATTCATTTAATAATTCACTTGCTTTATCTACATATTGTCCAGGATAGTCTAGGTGCTCAATAACATTATCCATAAAAATGAAATCAAATTTATTGTTCTCATCAATGTCTAACATAGATTTGTCTAGGATTTTTATGTTCTTTTTTCTTGCAATCTCACTAACAAAATCGGAAGGTTCTATTCCATAACAGTCCCAGCCCAACTCCACAAAAAACTCCAAAAACCTACCATCACCACAACCTAAATCCAATATTTTTTTGGGACTTTCACTTTCTTTTACAAAACTATAATAATACTCAAACTCCATTTGTAGCCGTTTTTTAAGTATCAGATTTCGCTCGGTGCTTACTTCTACATAATCATTATTGGCACCAAAATAATTTTGATAATATTCACTAGAATAAATCTCGTTAATCGAATCATCGTTTATAATAGGCTGAGGAGAACCGTAGACCAAGCTACATTCCTTACATTGATAGCAGTCGAATTTAATTTCGTTAAATCCCACATAAGAAAACTTTAGTTTTCTTTTTTTTGAAGAGCAAGAGATGCACTCATTTGCGTTTCTAAATTCCATTTTAGTATTGATTCAATTAAGTAAATTAGGTTGTTTCTTTATGATCTTCCTTTTGAAAACAGGCAATATGATTTTTTATCGCAGCGATGGCCTGAACGCATTTAGAAGACCCACTACATATTCAACATCTTCTAGATAAATAACAGGACTCATTGGCAAACTCAATATCTCCCCTTGTAACTTAGCGGTAGTTGGACAATACTGATCTTTCAGTTCTTTAAATGCTTCTTGCTCACTAATTAGCGTAGGATAATGTATTAAGGTGTTTACCCGGTTTTGTTGAAGGTACTGTTGTAATTCATCACGATAAGGAGAACGCACTACAAATAAATGCCAAACATGTTTGCGATCTTCTAACAAGGTAGGCAGCGCAATAAATGGATTTTTTATTTCACGCATATAACATTGAGCCACAACATTTCTGAAATGATTGTGAGCATTAAGGTATTTGAGTTTGACAGTCAAAACAGCCGCTTGTACCTCATCGAGTCTCGAATTAATACCTTTGTATTGGTGTAGATATTTCTCCTCAGAACCGTAATTAGATAAAATACGTACCATTTTAGCTAATTCAGGATCATCTGTGAGGACGGCACCTCCATCACCAAGGGCTCCAAGATTTTTGGTTGGATAAAAACTAACCCCTGCAGCATGCCCTAAAGCACCTGTTTTGCGTCCTTGATAGGTAGCCCCTACTGCTTGCGCATTGTCTTCTATTACCAATAAATTGTGCTGATCGATAAATGCTTGTAGTTGTTCAGAGAAACAAGCTAAGCCGTATAAATGAACCGGCATAATCGCTTTGGTATTTTCTTTCATGAACGCCTGCAGTTGATGGGTATCAATACCGTGCGTATCAGGATTGGGCGGAACTAGTATAGGTACTAAACCCTCTTCTACAGCCGCCAATACAGATGCTATAAATGTGTTGTGGGGAATTAGGATACTATCTCCTTTTTTCAACTTACCTAAACATATGTAGGCTCGGATGATGAGGCGCAATGCATCTAGGCCATTCCCGACTCCAATGCAGTGTTTGACGCCAATATACTCAGCAAATTTATTTTCAAAAACACGTGTGGCCTCTCCTCGAATATAGGTGCCAGAGGATAATACCTGGGTCATTGTTTTTGCAATTTCATTCTGATGCTGTTGATTTACCCGCTTGAGATTGAGGAATTCAACTTGTCTTCTAAATTTTACTGCTAACATATTCTATTTAATTTTGGGGTGACAACATTGGGAAAATGTTGGATTCATTCTTTTTTTGTTGAAATAAACAAGGTTAAACCATTAAAGTGCCCGAAGGGTTGTTCAGCTGCACATATTTGTCGTAGCTTCTTATGTAGTCCGTTGCATCATAATGTTCGGAAGCAAAGACTAAACAAACTGCGCCTGATGAAAAATTATCAAGTTCTCTCCACATCATTTCAGGCATGTACAATCCGTTGTATGCTCTATTCATATGAATTCTTTGATTGTCAAACCCATCGTCTAAAACGACATCAAAACTTCCGCTTAACGCAAATATGACATGTTTACATTTCTTGTGTGCATGCCCAGTACGAACTGTACCGGAAGGAACGTCAAAGAGATAGAAAATACGCTTTGCTTCGAAAGGAATATTGATTCCGTTTTCAATAATACTAAGGTTGCCTCTTGTGTCTTGAATAACGGGTGTCTTTATTAATTTGGTGTCAGCTAATCTTGCCATGGGTTAAGGTTTATAAGGGTAGTAAAACCAAGCTCGTGCCACAGAATCAAACGGCTAACAATCAGCTACTTATGACTTTTCCGCCCAGCACCTTCTTCCAAATAAAAGACGGCTTCTATTTTTTGGAACGCGCTATAACAATGAACTTTTTACTTACTCTAAATATATTCCTTATTGTTCAAACTTTCATTGACAAATGATAACTAATAGAGACAATTTTAAATTATTTTTTGAACAAAAAAAAAGCGTAATTTCTAGATGGCTTAGATCAAGAAATTACGCTCTTTTTTGACTATACTATCATCAATCAAAATTGGACTGAAACTTGGGAAACTCCTGCCCCTTCATCCATGTTCGAGCCAACCACATGTAAGCTAAACTGATACTTACTAGTAAATTACTTGGCATTTGATAGATTACACTATTCCCATAATTTGCAGCTAGAAGCCCGATGACACCGCAACTGAGGGCCAAAATTTTATAATAAAGCAGGCTTGTCTTTGATTTGAGGAGCATCCAAAAGGTCAACCCCAAGACGAAAGAATAGTAAAACCAATAAAAAATTAAACCTGCACGGCCAATCTCTGCATGTAGCTGTACGTAACCACCGTCAGTACCTTTCATGTAGTTTTCTTCGCCTAAAAACCGATTGCCCCAATAACCAGCCGAACCAATACCCCAGCCAAATAAGTGCTTGTCCATATAGTCTTGATAATGACGTCTAGCCTCAAGGCGGTACTGATACGAAGGGTCATTTTTGTCAAAGGCCGTTCGCATTCTGTTGATGGTATAATTACTTTGTCCGATCGTTGTAAAAACTAAAATAAATAATAAAATAGCTCCAACAACACAGCCTGATACTGTCACCCAAAGCATTCTACAGAACAATAAATACACTCCAAGGCCTAAAATTGGAACAATAAGTGCACCTCTAGTCCCCGATATTGCCATTCCATAAAAGCAAATAGTCATGCCCAGAAAATAAAATATTCGGAACTTCATGCGTTTGTCATGTACCATTAGGATGGTAGAAATTAACCCTGCATGGCCTAGTGATACACCGGCTTGCCCAGCGTTTTCATAAATTGAAAAAACCCTCAACTTCCCCCAAAGCATATGCCGATCGAGTTTAGGTTGTATAAAAACACTATCGGCAAAATTCAGTCCTATATTAAGCTGATACCAGCCATATAAGCCGCCAAAAATAGAAACTGAAATGAATATTATTAAAAAGATTTGAAGATCTCTTTTGGTATTTAATAATAAGTAGACTATTATAATCGATAAGAAAAGGTACAAAGCATAGCAGCGCATCGCATATATCCAAGCCTCTCTACTAGCAGCAAATGGGTTGAAATACTGAAGAAAAACAAAGAAAAACCAAGTAAACGATAATATAACTAACCTATTTTTTAGTAAGTGGTAGGGTGTTTTGCGGCCACCTGAAAAAATTATAGCGCCAAGCGTGAGGGCCATTAAAAAATCGACGCCTAAGCCAAAGGGTTGTTTTATCCAGAGATAGGCAAATGTATATCGGGCAATCATGCTCCACATAAAACTATAAAACACCACTGTCCAAGCCAATAATTTGGGATTCTTAAAAGCGCGCCACATATAGGCTGTAGCAATATTTAAACCAACCACCTGAACTACTACCATCGGCCAGTTATAGGTTATTCTATAGGCTAAATTGTAGCATATAAAGGCAAGGACAATCAAAAGGATAGGATAATAAATAATATCCGATCCCGACTTTTGGAAAATGGGATTTTTAGACGGCATCTTATTTATTTCTTAAGTTCGAAATGAATCAATTTACGAAACATCCTTCTCAGCTTGGACCTTTTTTTAGGGATAGGCCCGATAATTTCTTCTAAAAAGTGTTGTTTGACTCCATTGAGAAACAACATGGGTTCGTTCTGAGAAATTTCTTTTAGACTATCCAACGATTTAGTATCAGAGGTTGTCCAAGACCTATTTGCCCTTGAAACCAATAAACATACATCAATTTCTTTTAGCACCGAATGTGAGGTTAGGTAACTTTGTAGGGGAGGTAGTTCTAAAACTAGATAATCAACATCATCTACAAACCCTGTAATTGATTGTAAAGAAGCCCGCTTGCTGAGGTGGTGCGAAGGGTTGTAGTAAGATATCTCTAGATCTGAATCCGGTTGATGCTCTACATCTTTGTTAAAATCATTTTCCGGCAAACATAGAGATACTTTATGTCCGATTGAAATTAATTGCTTAGCCAAGCGTTCGGACACGAATGTTTTGCCTTCGGTATCGTACATACTTGTTACTACAATATACTTGGTGTTAGAGCTTACCGAATTGACGGTTGCCATTTTTTGCTGAACGTGCTCAATGAGGCGCTGAGTCAAAATAAAATCTAGTTTTTTATAATCAACTTTTCGATTAAATTTTGAAAAAGCAGGGTAGGCAGAAGCTAATTGTAAGCCGGTAATCTCCTCGAAATTTAACGGTTTTCGTATACTTCGATTTAGGTACTCTAACAAGACTAGAATAGATACAATAATAAAACCGCCTACTAAAAATGCTATAATTACAAGCATTTTACGTGTTGAGGGGTCTGGGGAAGATGGAAAAAGGGGGTTATCGACAATTTTTAATTTTGTCGAAAGCGCAATATTTTGTTGACGCATTTTGGCAAGGTTCAGGGCCTCCAAAATACGTAGATATGAGCTTTCAGCTACCTTTACTTCCCGTTCAATTTTTGTTAAATTAGATCCTACAGGGGCCAAAGTCCGGTACAACTGAATAAAATTATTTTTTCGTTCCTGAAAAACCTCTAATTTAGCCCGAGATTCACCGACCTTCAAGATATTATCAAACCATGATTTTAGGAGATCTTTTGATTTAACGCCTGATGTACTATAGTTGATACCAAAAATATCATCTAAATCCCGCTCCATTTCTCCTCTTAGTTCCTGAATTCTAGCTTCGATTATTTTAAGGCTGTCATTAGAATTGCTTTCGTCAAATACTTTCGTCAATGATGCTTTGCGAACTAAGGTTTCTAGTTCTTCTCTTTTACTGACAACTTCTGTGTTTTTCAACAAAACATTCATGTGCATATCGAGCTGATCTTGCGTAAAATCAGAGGAATATTCTGATGAACTCAAGTTCATTCTTTCTTTGTATATCTCTCCTTCCATTTCTTGTCTACGCTGAGCAATTGCCCGAACTTGTTCGGTATAATCCAATATATTATTGTTCGTGCGGTAAGAAAGCAATTGTGATTCCAAGTTGTCTAGCTTATTTTGTGTTTTCATGAGCTGATTCTCAAAATAGCTTACAATGTCGTTGGTCTCACTCACTTTTACCTCTCGATATTTACGTATGAAGGCTTCTGAAAAGAAACGTAGGGTATGATAAGTGATGCCAGGATCGTTTGATTTAAAATCAATACGTACTAAATCACTTGTTTTGATTCTTTTGTAGGATAATTGGTTGATAGCATGTCCAGAATAATGTGGAATAAACCGCTTGGAATGAATAATCCGATAGATAACATTTTCGGGTTCTGCGTGCAAAAAATTCATCATTCGTTCGTAAGTTGCTGTATGATTACCAACAACCGTAATCTTTTTGCGTACATCCTCTGGAATTAGATTGTGTAATTCAATCAGCGAACGTTTAGTACATATTTTATCGTCGTGGTCAACATCTCCCATCGCAAGATGTTGAGACATTAGCTTAACAGAAACCTCGGTTTTGACGTCAACCGATTTCATGATAGTAAGTATGTTTTCGAAGATACTTTGTACCATAAATCGGTCTCCTTCTCCCTGACGCATATCAACATTGAAACCCGAGGCGATACCCGTGTATATAGAGGTGCTACTAGAGTAGGTTTTTTCTTCTCCTTCAGTCATGTAATAAACCGTTCCAGCCATCAAAAGAGGGACTAAAAGGACTATTAACATGTGCTGAAACAGCAGTTTAATAAATTGGAAAAAATTCATAATGTTTAATTAGGTAGTGAGTAGCTCTTATTCGGCTTTAATATTGCCTTTAATCAATCGTATCAAATCGTGGTAAGACCTTTTGAGATTAAACTTGTAATTCTCGACTTCTAGTTGAATCTTATTGTTTTTGAGTTGAATATCGTTGTAGAAAGAAATATCAATATCTCCTTCCAAAAACTTTTTTTGTGCCAGCTTCAACGTAGAACGGTTGAGCTCGTAAGCAGCAGAAGTTTGCCTAAAAATATCGCGGTAATATTCTAATTGCAAATAGGCTAATGTAACCCGTTCGGCAATGAATGTTTTGGTATCATTTTTCATAGCTTCGGCATAAGCTAAATGCCCTTTCCGAATGTTGATTTCGTGCTTTCGTTCAACCCAATAGGCTGGGGAAAGGTTGACCAAGACACCCAAATTGAATCGAATTGAACTGGTATTTGTAATAACATCTGAAGTGAGGTTACTTTGATTAACCCCTAACAAACCATTTCCGTAGCCAATATTACCCTGAAAAGAGACAATGTCGAGCCAATCGTTTTTGATGCGCAGCAACTCATGTTCCTTTACTTTGATAATTCCTTCTTTGCTTTTCATCAATTCAGATTCTTCAATCGCAATCTCAATTAAAGTTTCAAGTGGAGGTAAGTCAATCACAAAAGCCATGATTTCTTCCATTGTAACTTCTTCGCTGACGGTAATTGATGTATCTGTTTGTGCCAAG
This sequence comes from uncultured Aureispira sp., assembly GCA_905480485.1. Lineage (GTDB taxonomy): Bacteria > Bacteroidota > Bacteroidia > Chitinophagales > Saprospiraceae > Aureispira. The sequence goes on along the minus strand of CAJQQM010000102.1, from coordinate 8,292 downwards.
CAAATGTGACTAAGCAGCATTAAAATGATCGCTGATAAATAATTATAATTCTTAATTTTCATGCACTATACGTTTTCTTTTTGAATAAATACACCAAGGGTCTGAAAGATCAATTTAATATCCATCCAGAAAGAATAGTTTTGCGCGTACTCGTTGTCCAGGCTTTTTCGTTCTTCCTCCGACATGCTATCTTGTCCTCTTTTCCTTACTTGCCAAAGACCTGTTAATCCTGCGGGTGCAGAAAAACGTGGGCTTCCATTATCGGTGGTAAGAATTTCAGCTTCGTACAATGGGAGTGGACGATTGCCAACAACTGACATGTCACCTTTTAATATATTGAATAATTGTGGTAATTCGTCAATACTTGTATTCCTTAAAAAAGCACCTAATTTGGTTATTCTAGGATCATTTTTGATTTTAACGAAAGCTGCGTCCCCTTCTTTTGTCATCAATACATATTGTTTTTCGCAAATTATCTGATTGTCAATAGCTAATTTGGTACAGTTATGCTCTGTGCAATTGCGGCACTCAAAAGACATGTTAGCTTCCTCTTCAGGAGATGCTTTATATTGATTGAGTTTTTTCTTCAATACCTCTAATTCTTTGTCCGCTCCGGTACGCATGGTTCTAAATTTATAAAAATCAAAAACCTGATAATCTCTGCCGGCTCTTTTGGACCCGTAAAACACAGGGCCTCTTGAATCTAATTTGATAAGTATTGTAATGATTATCAACAAAGGAGATAATAACAGGATGGCTACCGAAGCAAACAAAATATCGAAACTTCTTTTCCATAAAGGTAATTTCAAAGAAGGTACATTTTGAGGCATCAATGCTTTAGCGTTTTCATATAATTGAACTTCTAATAAAGAATTCAATCGATCTGCTTGCAGGGCACTTATAGGTTTTTTGAAAATTTCAACAATTCCTGATTCCCTTGCACGCAAAATATCTTTGTTGGTTATGTTATCAGCTAACAAAGCAACTTTAAGGTCTTTTTTCTTAAACCTATTTTTAAGTAGTAAAGAAAATTCGAACGGATCGATACCGTGACAATTTTGTTCAATCAGAATTAAGTTAGGCGCCATTGACTGAGCACGCACCCACGAAAAACCCATCATAGGAGAGGCTACGTGATACACATCCACATCGGAGTGAAGGACGTCAAAAAGCATTTTGAAAACATATTTATCATCGCCGATATATAAAACACTTTGGCTTAGGGAGGTGGTATTCATCATTAGGCAGTTTTAGGTAAGTTTGTTAGGCAGTTTTTAATAAGTTTTGAACTCTGATCGTCAGTTCTTCAGGATTAAAAGGTTTGATGACATAATCGTTTGCTCCTAATTGCAAACACTTGATGCGGTCGTTGCTTTTATCAACCCCCGACAACATGACTAAAGGGATGCTGTTGAAAAAGGTAGAGCCTCTAATATTTTTTAAAAATTCAAATCCATCCATTTCGGGCATAACAATATCAGATATAATGACATTAGGCATATTTCCTTCGTACAACCATTCTAATGCTTCAAACCCATTTGAAACAGTTTTCACATCAAAATGTAGGGAAAATAAGTTGCCCAATAATGCTTTCATAAAGGAATTGTCTTCGATAATTAACATAGATTTTTTCATGATTAAGTAGGTTTAGTTGAAAGCTGACTAAGTTTTGTGAGTTTTGAAGTAACGCACAATTGCCCCTTCAGCAAAATTTTAAAGTTAACAATTAGTTCATTGTCTAATTTTCAATTTGTGAGCCAACTAATCAAAAAGAACTCAAAAATCATTTAAAATGCTATTTTTCAACTACTTAACATTAGTAATAATTATATTAACTACCCTTTCGGGACGATGTACTCTTCTATTATGCGGAACATTTTCCAGATAAAAGACAATTCTAAATAAATACTATTTTCAATTTGTCTACTTTAATCTCCAGCTTATTTCGCTTGGCTAACATCATAATTAGAAATGGATAGTTTGTAAGCTACAAACAACTTTATTGCCGTCACTACGCTTTGTAAAAAACTATTTCAAAATATAGAAATCTTCCATTTATCAAACAAAACCATACAATAAAATATGTATTAACATTTGATTAACAGCAAATTAAAGCTGGCACTTGAATTGAATAAGAATAGAAAAACAAACTATTATGAAACCAATCCTACTCTCCTTTACGCTTTTGTTATGCTGCAATATAATGGCACAACAATACGCACATCCGTCTACATTAAAAGTGGTGCACATTCATTTCAAAAACGACAACTATTTGTACAAAATAGCCAGTAATTGTTTACATCAGCATCACCGGCAACTCAACAAATCGGTCCCAAGTGATGTAGACATTAATGTTATGGCCTACAAACTGAATGACGCTTTTCGTTATTTCGGACTCTCGGCCTTTTATAATAGCTCCAATACGAAGGAGTTTAAGCATCGCCTCAGGGCTATCAAAAGCGCTATTAAATCCCACGGGCTTAACTTAAAGCCTGCACATGTTAATAATGCTTATAATTTGATTTACGGAGAAGTAGCGCACTGTAGCTACCGAAAGGGTTTTAAGAAACCACCAAGCTGGAAACATAAGAAATCGAAACCAATCAGAACATTAAACAACACCCATGTCATTGTAGGACACAGTTTTGTTGATCCTAATACTATCGTTGCTCAATAAATACAGCTCTATTCGGCTAGTGCTGTTATCTATTTTTCAATTCTTCTTGGAGCAAAGGATAGACTTGTTCTGTTCCTTTCCGCAATTGTTTTGCCCAATCTAGATAGTGTTGAAGATTGACGTTTCCATCGCGTACATTGTGTTCTATATCTTTTGAGATATTTTGCTGTTCTATCATACCTAGAGTTCCATAGATCGATTTCATTTGATGTGCAATATCTTTAACCTGCCCCCAATTTTTGTCGCCTAAGAACTCATCTAGCTTCCCTAAATCCATAGGGTTTTGACTTAGAAACATATCGATCATTTCTCGAACGAAATCGGGATTGTGCTGACTAAACTTCTCTAAATGTGATAAATCATAAACCTTAGCCATTGGTTCGCATTTAGAATCTTCATTTTTATCAATCATTATATCTACAGGGTTGACATTTTTATCCAAACAATTTACAATTGTTTGCTGAAGTTGTTTTGGCGAGAAGGGTTTGGTGATAAAATCAAAAACCCCTGCTTTAAACATTCTTTTCCTTTCTTCTTGTAATGCAGCTGCCGTTAAAGTAATAATAGGCGTATCAGCATTTAGATTATTTTTTTCTTTTTTAAGTTCGATCACAGCTTCGTAACCGTTCATAACCGGCATGTTAATATCCATAAAAATTAGATCATATTTCTTATTTTTAGAATACTCTATTGCTTCTTTTCCGTTAGGTACTAAATCGAAATTAGCCCCCCATTGCATAAAGATACTTGTGATTAATTTCTGATTAATAGGATTGTCCTCTGCAATAAGGATATCTAATTCCTGAATCCTAGACTGGATTCCATTATCATAATTAAACTTCTCTCCGCCACGCATGATTTTTTTACCAGAATCTTTGAACGGCAAGACCACTTCAAACATCGTTCCTTTTTCTACCTCACTACTGACACTTATGCGACCACCTTGCAACTCAACTAGTTGTTTTACAATTGACAAGCCTAGTCCTGTACCACCGTATTCTCCGTGAATACCTGCCGATGCTTGTTTAAAACTTTCGAATATTTTATCTAAGTTTTCGTCTGAAATACCAATCCCCGTGTCATACACTTGGAAATTAATCCAAAAAGTATCATCCTTCACTTCTTCTAGAACCACATTAATACCTATGTACCCCTCAGAAGTAAATTTACTAGCATTGTTCAAAAGGTTACCCAAGATTTGGTTAAGTCTTGTCCGGTCCCCAATAATCTGCGTTTCTATATTGTCGTCAATATGAATTTCTACAGAAATATTTTTGCCTTTTACTCTAAAACGATAGGTGTTTTGCAAAGAGTCTAGTATACTTTGTAAAGAAAAGGGACGGGCATCAAATTCAATTTCCTCGGCATCTATTTTTGATAAATCAAGAATATCCGAAATGATTTCCATCAAACTATCAGCCGAGAACTGTAAAGCTTCTAGGTATTCGTTTTGTTCTTCCGACAATTCGGATTGTCTTAGCAAATAGGTCATCCCAATAACCGCATTCATAGGTGTTCTAATCTCGTGGCTCATATGGGCCAAGAATTGACGCTCAATGTTTCGGGCTTTTTCGGCAGTTTGCTTTGCTTTGATTAGGGCATTCTCATTTTCCTTACGCTTAGTAATATCTTGCATGAATGCAGAAAAGAAGAAGTTGCCCTGAATTTTGATTGGTGAAACACTCAGCTCGACAGGAAACTCTTCTCCTGATTTACGCACCGCAATAATTTCAATTCGCTTATTCATCATCACTCCTTTTTGAGTTTTCATAAAGCGAACCATTCCCTTTTCGTGTGCATCGCGCATCCTTTTAGGAATAATTAGACCATGCAAAGTTTTGCCTATTGCTTCATGTCTTGAATAGCCAAATATATTTTCTGCAACATGATTCCAGTCAGTCACCTCACTATCTTCGTTGATAGTAACAATAGCATCTAACGAAGTGTTCAAGACCATCTGAAGCTTTTCTTGACTCTCTATGATGGCTTGCTTTTCTTTTTTACGTTTGGTGATATCGATTATAGCACCAATAGTACCGATTACTTCTCCTTTATTGTTTTTGTAGGGAGATGCAATAACAAAGGCATCCCACAAGGTACCGTCACTATACTTTAGTGGAATTTCATACTGACCACCTTCGCCACGTTTTCTGGATAATGTCTTGTGTGTGTACTCTTCCCAATATTCTTCGGGCACAAAGGCTTCACAAACCTTAACTCCTAGCACATCTTCGACCTTGCATCCTGCAAGTTTGCACATTTGTTCATTGATAAAAATCAAATTATCTTCAAGGTCTGTGATTACAAGTCCTTCTGCAATGTTATCAATAACTGTTTTGTATTTCTCCTCACTTTGTTCTAATTCGTCCTGAACTTGCTTTCTGCGTTGTGTTTCGAGAATTGACTTTTCGTAGGCCACACAAGCCTTCACTGATACAGCAAATTTATCAATCACACTTTGTAATTGAGCGAGTTTAGTATGATTGAGTGAACTGTTGTTTTTGGTAGGAACATACATTTTCATGAAACCCACATCGCCTACTTTATACAAAATATATTGCCCAATACCAGTTTCGTTTTTGTTATTGATGTCTTTAAACAATACATCGCTATCCTCTACAATTACAAAAGAACGAGTCGCTAACAATTTGTTGATAATTGCACCCTCGGGCAAAATAAATTCGTCTACTTGATTGGAAGAAGAACTACACACTAGGTATAAATTAGAATTGTTATTTTCTGTCATTTTGGTATTTAACCAAACAGAAGCATAATTAATATCTGTTTTGTCTACTAGTGCTGACAAAAAGTGACTGATATTCACTCTTACATCCAGCGAAGTTCCAATCGCAAGCGATAATTCATATAAGAGTGAAATATCTTTAAAAACATTCATTTTTAAATCATTTGCTTTAGAAATCATAATTCTATGTTTTTGCAAAACAGATGCGGGAACAACTGTTCTGACTCAAACAAACAAATCTATTGGGAGGCGAGCGCTGGGTGATAGAGATTTGCCTGGTATTCTTGAGGTTGCCTGTTAAAAAATGTGATAAAAGTATAAAAGTGTCATTTGTTTGGATAGATTAATGTTGTAAGAAAACTATAGCCAGAAAATCTTTCAACAATTAGTTACTATCCTTTGATTGGTTTTACCAATTAACCAATTAAGTATCACTAATATAGATGAATCAGAAATGAAATGCATTGACATATGTCAAGTTCAATCAAAAATTCTAACTATTCATACAAAAAAATAAAAACCCCGCTCCAATAAAAAAGCGGGGATGAAATTATTTATTATTTGAGGCGGTTAAATACGTTCCACTAACTCATTTAACTCTCTATCTTCTTTTAGCATTTTATAGATCGTTGATTTGCCCATATCTAATTTTTTAGCCACGGTCATCACATTACGGTACTTTTTGAGATAGTGATATACAATTTTATTGGTATATTCTTTTATGGTCATTTCTCCATTGAGCAAATCCATCGACTTTTGAGGACTTCTGAATTGTATCGAAGTGCCTTTTATTGACTTTTCAACCGTTAAGACTGCTGCTAATTCGATAACCGACTTTAACTCCCGGACATTTCCTGGAAAACTGTAATTGAGCAACTTATCTTTGGCACAAGAAGCCAATTGTAGATTTTTACGCTTGGGATTTATTTTAATAAATTGCTCCAAAAAGTGTTGTGCCAAAACAAGGATATCGTTGCCGCGATCCCGCAGCGGTGGCAATTCGATAGGCAAGCCAAGTATCCTGTAATAAAGGTCATCTCTAAACGTTCCTTTGCGTACTTCTTCTGCCAGGTCTTTGTGCGTAGCTACTACAATACGTGCGTCAAACTTAATCGGTTTGGTTCCGCCAATACGCATCACTTCTCTTTCTTGAATAGCCCTTAATAACTTTGCCTGCAGACTTAGTTCAAGGTCTCCAATTTCATCCAAAAAAAGGGTGCCTTTGTCCGCTAGTTCAAACTTGCCCTGTTTACGTACTAAAGCACCTGTAAACGCTCCTTTTTCATAGCCAAAAAGCTCACTTTCAAGAAGGTCTCTAGGAATAGCACTCATATTCACTGCAACAAACTGCCCTTTTTTACGGCTAGAATTGTAATGAATACTCTTTGCTGCTACTTCCTTTCCTGTCCCCGTTTCGCCGGTAATAGAAACTGTAATTTCATTTTCTACGGCCCTTTCTAGCAAAGAAAAAACGTTTTTCATTGGTTCTGAATTACCAATCATGGAATTGCTAAATTTATATTTAACCGTCAGTTCTTCTTTCAGGGTTGATATTTCTTCTATCAACGAACTATTTTCTTTTAGCAAATTGACACTATTCAACAACCTTTCCTGCGTCTCATTATCTTTAGTTAGGTAGTCGGAAGCTCCTTTTTTGAGCAAATCTATAGCCGTTGAAATATCCTTCTGCCCCGATAGTATGATGACTCGTATTGATTTATTGTAATTATGAATTTTATCGAGTAATTCGCCTCCGTTCATATCCGGAAGGCTGTAGTCGATAGAAACAATCGTCGGCTTGAGGTGTAGGCTATTGATACAATCTTGACCATTTTCGAATACGTGCACCTCGTGGTCTGGATTTAACTCCATGGTATATTTGACCATTCTACGATACATCGGTTCGTCTTCAACAACAAATATTCGAATTGGTTCTCGTGTCTTATAGTTGTAGGATTTCATAAACTGTACTAAGATTAGTTAGGAAGAATAGTGATAGTGATACTCAATTATGTAGTGGGTAATAAATAAATGAGGGGGGGGACATAAAGACTAGTTTGCAACTAGGCATACATAGAATACGGACACTTTGCCAAAATGTTTCCAAAAATTGAAATTAATCCAAAATTAGGATATTCTAAGCATCCTACATCTACTGTACCAATTTCAAAAAACATAGTCACAGCCCTAAAAATCCTCCAACTAGCCAACGACACTTTAATGTATTAATTTGATTTGATAGAAACTAAAGTTAACTCGATTTGAATCGCAGAAAACAGTAGCTTCTGCTAGTTCGAAACAAAAAACAGCAGTTCCTTTGATTTACACACTATTATGCAGATTGAACCTAGCCATCAAACACCCTCCAATTTAGAGAATCACATCCAAAAAATAGAAATAGTACAAAATATAAATTACATAAGTGCTTGGTTTACAGTGTATTTTATTTCGGCTTGGTTTTGAATACTTAAGAACATGCAGGTTGATTTACCAATAAACCTTAAACTATAGCCATGAAACCACTAAACCTTTTTAAGGCACTTATACTACTCTTTAGTATATCTGCATTCAACGCAATCGGACAATCCTCTTTTGGATCTAAAGTAGTGCATCATTATGCATTAGATACTAGAGACATGGATGAACTTGTCCTCAATCTACCCGAGGGCTCTTATGAGTTACGCACCACTAGCAGTCAGCGTCTACTAATCAATCTAACTATAACCACTAACGCATCTAGCGAGAAAGCTGTTCAAGTACTCACCAAGCAAGGCCGTTATGAATTAGTTACACAAAAAGACAATACCAATCGTATTATGTCTTTAAACTCCAAAGAAAACAGGGGCGTTATATTTATTAACGGAAAAGAACT
>CAJQQM010000101.1 GCA_905480485.1 uncultured Aureispira sp. | reverse complement strand
AATTTGACATTCTTGTTCAAGAGAAGCTCGAGCCAGCTATTTTTAGCCTTGAATTATTGTTGAAATTTATTGATTTTCTAGACCATAAAATGCTTCCAAAACCTTATCCAATTCATATTGAAATCGATAGTGGTATGCATCGATTGGGCTTTGAACCTTCGTCTAAAGAAAAATTATTGGAATTACTAAAGAAACATCAAAAACAGCTCCTAGTAAAAGGTATCTTTTCGCACTTAGCTGTTGCTGATAAAGCTAAACTTGTCAGCTTTAGTCATCAGCAAGCCAACGTTTTTGACAATTTTGCCCGTGCTATCGAGAAAACTCTTAAGTATACTTGTATCAAACACTTACTTAACTCTGCTGGCATTCAACACCTAAAGGAATATCAGTACGATATGGTCCGACTTGGGATAGGTATCTATGGCTTCGATATGCATCATCAACTCCATAAACTCGAAAATGTACTGCATTTCAAAAGCTCTATTTCTCAAATTAAAGCACTCAAGAAAGGGGCATCCTTAGGCTATGGAGGCCAAACTGTCTTGCAAGAGGACAAAAGAATCGCCGTAGTAGCCTTGGGTTATGCCGATGGATTTTTAAGAATCTACGGAAACGGTAACAGCAAGCTGTATGTAGCAAATCAGGCTGCAAATACAATCGGGCAGGTTTGTATGGATATGTGCTTTATAGATGTAACTGAAATAGAAGCTGAAGTGGGCGATGAGGTGATAATTTTTGATAGCATAAAAAAAATTAACGCCTTGGCAAAAGCTGCCCATACGATTCCTTATGAAATTTTGACCAATATCAGCGAACGGGTTCCTAGGATTTTTTATGAAGGTTAAAGGACCATTTTAATTAAAAAAGTCCTTCATTAGCATGACGGACTTTTTTAATTTTTTATTTATTGTTTAATGAGCTTAAAAAGCTGTTTTTGATGGTCGTTTTGAACTTCAAGGATATAAACAGCGGGTGGATACTGCTGAATATCCAAACTATAAATAGCTTGATGAATTCCACTGCTTTCCAACATGATTTTTCCAGACAAATCAAGCACACGAATACGGACATCTTTATAATTACCTAAGTTAATAAAAACCTTTTCGCTACTTGGGTTGGGATATATAGGCGGCAGTTCCATTTTATGGATAGAACGAATACTGTTGGTCGCACTTTTGAGGCAGCGTATATTCATCCCCATATTGGTAGCTGAAAAATTGAGCTGTGTATTGTCGAGATTAAAAAACAAGTAAAGCGTAAACATACCTTGATTTTGAACGGTGCGTTCATCGGATGTCCAATAGGCCCCTCCTACTCCGAATGCATTGCAAGTGGTATCGTTGACCGAAACAATACCGCCCGGAATTCCATTAAAACCACTCGAATTGCTCCCCGTATTTCCATTTGCCCAGTTGCTTGTGCCAGCTTCTTTGAGTTTGGCCCCGGCTACCGAAGCGCCTCCTAGATAGGTATCCAAATCGATGAAATCTTGTTCGACGGGTACTACCCAACCGCTAGGGCATACGTTGCGCGTATCTTTGGCTACATAGCCGTTGTACATTTTGCCATAGGGTGTTTCGTAAGTGGTGTCGTTGTTGTAATGACACCACAAAGGGTTTGTAGAAGCTACCCATGAAGGCACATCTGTTTCGTTGGCAATCACATCACCGTTGCTGAAGCGCGTTACTTTCAGATTTTCTGCCATCCACTCCTGATTGCCGATGATTACTGTAGCATAATTGTTACCATCGATATCGGTGACCCCTGCACCAGGTGTTTGGGCATAAACAGATGTTGTAAATAATAGCATTAAATAAAAAAACTTGTTCATTTTTGTGATATTGTGATGAAAGAAATAAATTTTATTGTTTCTTTTTTTATTTGCGAAAGCTTACATTAAAAATGAAAGAATTCTAAAGAAAAAAATGAAAGAATTCTAAAGAAAATAATTAGATGAATCACTTATAAACCGTCCTAACTTAAGAAAACCCTAAAAACCGGTTCAATATATTTGACTATTTCTTAATTTTATAAAAAAAGTAAAATAAAAAATTAATTTGCCATTAAATCATCCAAATATTAAAAATTAAAATTATGACTCGATATTATATATTATTTTTTTCTATTACATTATTGACTTGCTGTCAATCAAAGCAATCCGAAAACAGCGACAACAGCTCAGAACAAGATACTCCCGTAGCAGAACCTCATGAAGTTCCCCCACCTGTAGCCCAAACATTCAAGTGGGATATTCAAAATATTGAAGGCGAAGAAACACCTTATTCTGTTGTTAGTTTTAGTTATGGGAATCAATCTTATTTATTGGATACCTTAGATGGTTTTGTGTCGGCCTGTGATTTAAGACAACCACAGGGGCCTTGTTTGATGCGGCTGCCCGAAAACGTATTGGGCTTGTATCAAGGCTTTTATGCTGGTTTGCAAACGGAGGGCTATATTCTACTAAAGGGTAAACAGCTCGAATATTGGCAACGATTTACTGATGAAATGGAGGAAAATCAAAGCCGTTTCGAACTCAAAAAGTTGCTCTAAAAAAAAGCAACAAGAACCGGCTAGCGCCAGTTCTTGTTGCTTGAATACCCTTAATAATTTCTTATCTTTAAATAATCTCTTATTGTAAATTGACGACCACTGTCTGATTTAAATTCCCATGACAAACGGTAATATTAGCCGTGCCTGTACCAAAACCTGTTGCAGAAATTTCACCGTTTATATTTACCTCAGCGATAGAGGTGTTGTCTGAACAATAAACGATGGCAGCAGTAGATAAGGTATTTCCAGTTGCATCCAATACCGCTGCCTGAATCTGAGATTGTCCACCAAACGACAAATTAACAGTACTTGAACTTGTCAAATTTATACTAGCAGCTGCTGCGTCTTGTGTACCACAATTACAGCCCGTTCCGCCTCCTGAACCAAATGGGACTTCTAGAATTGCAATACCAGGTTCTAATTCTTGATCGTTAGGATCGTAGGCTAGTACTACCGTTGACAAACCTGGCGTAGCATCACTTTTGATCGTGGCCAAACCATTATTATCTATCGTGGCAATATCAAATGCTGAGATTCCAAAACTAGGGATTTCCCAAGTTATATTTGACGCGGCAGTAGCCGCACCCAATGTTAATTCGCCGTTTACACGACTAACATTGTGTTGCTGAACAGTGAACTGCTGTGTTTGGCCAGCCGGTTTGCTTACAAAATATGGGTCTACTATCAATAGCTTGCTTGGAACTACTGTCAAAGCTGCTCGGGCAGATATTCCTTTTGCACTTGCTTTCACATAGGTGTCTCCTATCGCTAAGGGTGTGATTGTTCCATTGGCATCTACGGATGCTATTGCCGGATCTTCCACTTCCCAATCAATCGTCACATTTTGTTCCTCGTTGTTCTTGTTGTATGCTTTGGCAGAAAACTGCTGACTCTCGGACTTTAACATAGCATAAGACGTTGGATTGATGGCTATCCGAGTAACTGGAAGATCGATTGTGGTGGTACCGAGGACAAGAACAGGAACTATAATAGTAGGATTACCGCTGAGGCCGTTTGCAGTGACTGTAATTTCGCAACTACCTGCTCCAACAAACGATACAACACCGCTGCTAGAAACAGTAGCTACAGAGGTATTACTCGACTGAAAGCCATAACTAGTCGACCCTGTTCCTAAATAGATACATTCGAGCGGTATATCTGGGAAATTAATATCTCCTAAAATAGCCGAAGGACTAACGGCAAACAAACCAGGTACCACAACACTCAAAGGTACTTCGGCGGTAAGCGTTACTCCGCCAACTTCAACGGAGGCTTGTATAGTACTGATTCCTGTTTGTGAAATACTGACCGACCCGCTAGAACTTATGGTGGCTACGTCGGTGTTACTACTCGACCAACTAACATTAGAAGCGGCACTAATTTGACCGTTCAAATTGACAAGAGATGCTGTATAATTGATTGACATATTGGGATCAATGCTAACTGCCCCTTGATCGATAATTAGTAATTGGTTCGCATCGTTGTCTACGATTTCTTGTTTGCAACTACCAAATGATAAAGCTATCAGAAGGCTTATTGATGCATAAATCAAATTTTTCATGTTCGAAATATATTTAATGTTAAATTATAAAAAGGGATTCATTTTGCCTTGCAGCCCCCCAAGCAAAGACCAACAAACCATTCACTAAACGTGTTAAGGATAGTTTGGAAAGGCCCTTCGTTTATTGACGCGGGAAAATAGGCCCGTTTGAAGGCTTGGCATCATCTGCCAAATGCCACCTTTAAGCGAGACAATCAAGGCAGTTTGAATACCCTAAGATTTGAAAAAATTAAAATAAAAAGTGTGTAATGCTCCGTTCAAAAAAATATCTGTTAGAACGTAGCAGGATAACAGAATTATGGTTTCATAGTTAATAATTTGTTTGTGATTGAAAATAGAACAAGAGCGCTCTTGTTGATTGTTAGGAGTTGCAATTCAAGGATTAATCCAAAAAATATTTAGAAAGGCGGTGCGGTTCACTAAAGGCGAGCACAAAACACACTTAAAGAATATTAAGTATTGATTTTCATGTACTTAAACTCAACTCACACAAATAAAAATGAACGCTCATCAATTGAATTGAGAATGGCACGAATTTTTTATAGTTCACTAATAACCACTAACAATTGAATTCATTATAAATAGAAGTTATTTAAAAATATCGTTGATTTTCGAGCTGCAAGCTAATTGTAAGCGAGTAAAGCACTTTTTGGTTTCCTACAATGAACTGCTTCAAGCTTAATAAGCTTGAAGTATTGTGAATTGCGCAGCATATATGAGACTAACAAAAGCTGCAGATTCGGTGACTACTACAGTTGGGACGTAGTTGTTAAGGTCATTTTTAAACAACTTCATAATAGTAACGACTATGAACGAAGAACTCTACTTAATTTTTCATGAGTTAAACCCTGCATCAAGTGTAGCAATAGGGCACAGCTTTAAGGAAGCGCCAAAAATGATCTTACTTATAGAATTTTTGAAAAGCGCGAATACTAATTTTAAATCAACAAAAGCTATCAATTATATTTATCAATCAGAGATAAAAACAGTGCCTTATTCCAAATTGGTGAATCGATTTTATAAACTAAGGCAACAATTGATGGAGTGGTTGTATCTGTATCTAAAAAAAACAGATGATAACAGTACCAAAGAAGAACAGACACTTAGCTTTGTTAGATACCTGTATCGAAACAATCAATACAAAGATGCATTTGAAAGAGCCTTAGTACTCGAAAAACATTGTCTTTCTTTGAATTTATTTGAATTGTTACCTGAAATTCTAAATATAATTGTTGAAACTCGTATGTATTTGTTTGAGGAAACAGCGGGAGATGCCTTCAACGATGGCGAGCGATTATTGGAATGCATTAACCTAGAACAGGCCTGGAGAAAGATGCAGTATTATTACAATCAATCCTATTATGATGTACAGTTAGAGGATTATCAAAAGATGTTAGCCAACTTGCGAAAAGTGGTAGCCCCTTACAAACATTTTCCTCGTTTTGAAATAATGTATCACTTTATTGCCTTTGGAAGAGGTTGTACGGTTTTGGGTTACCTTCTAAAATCCAACAATGTCTTGATGCGACACTTAAACAAACTGAATCAACTCATGCAACGATACCCGGACATACCCTTAGCCTTTTTGGAGGCGCAACACAAAAAAAGAACCTTACATCGCCTTCTTATGCTAAAAATATCTTTTACTTTTATAGAAACCAACCCACTAAACTACGTCAAACACTACACGAAAGAGCTATTTTAGAAAAAAACAATCCAAGCATCAAATTTCAAGAATCAGAATCGACCTGGCGTACCTTGCAATTTTTTTATATCGTGGTAGGCCAATTTGCCAAGGCCCAAATATGCATTCAAAAACTACAAGATTTTCATAAAAATCAAGAACAGGAAGACCGAACGGATATTATTTTGTCTGATAGTGCCCGTCTTGCCTTTTTTCAATTCCCCGACAAAAAGGCACTTTCAATGTCACAGATATTATTAGAACAGCTCAATAAGAAAAAAACAGACCCGCGTTTTGAGGCAACAATTGCCGTTGCAAGAATACTACTACACCTTCAGACCGCAACAGTAATTGTAGAAAAAACAATTAAAACGGCAACGCCTATTTTAAATAAATTTGGTGTAAACCCAGGGCTTTTAATGCGTTTGTCAACAGCTATATTTGAATCTAATGCACCTGCTTTGAAGGACATAATGAATCAAATGAATGTTATTTTAGAGGATAAAATTAATTTATTAAAAATTGTTTATTACAAACAACTGCTGGTATTAACAGCGTTTCATCTTACTAATTCTAAGATTTATCAATAGTAATGATTGACTCTAAAGCTTATTTAAATTTTAGAATATTAGCTTTTATTCATTCAGTAACCAATTATATTCGAGGTATTCGATTCGATGCTTAGCATCAAATGAAGGATGATATTTACTCAAATAGCTCCTCAAACTTTCCGCTTTGTTAAAATCACTTTCAAACCAATTAAAAATCATCGATAATTTGGTTTCCCGATCATTGATTCGATTTTTTTGGGGGTCTTGAATAAAAGCAATAGCTTGTTGTTCAAGCTGATGCTGCAATTGGACTGCCTCATAGGCTTCATTTCTTAAATTAGGGCAAGAAACTGAGGCGCAATTGATGGCAAAATGAATCCGAGGTTCTTCAAATTGGCCTCTTAGAACTTGATGTTCTATAGCGTTTAAATCAAAATCAATTCCGGCTAATTGAAAAAACTTTATATCCCATGGAGAACTAATCATAGGCGTTCCGTCGGCAATGTCTTTGATACTCTTAAGGGGATAATGATTGATTATAAGTAATACCGTAAAGGCATTGTATGCATTAATCCAATAGGCTATTTTTTCGGCCTCTGTCCAGTTTTTGCCCGGTATATTGTCGCTTAGTTTTTCTAAATAACTCTCTAATAAAAAACGATCTTTGATAAAGCCTTTGTAGTCTACGTTTCCTGCTTTTGTCACGTGCATTTGTAGCAAAAAGCTCCAATCATCATGTTTTATCGGAGGGCGTTCGACGGCCTCAAATAGCGTCAAATTTACAGCATCCCCTCTCCACAATTTAAGGTAGGAAAGTACTTTCAATGCTACATGATTGCTGTTTAGATGGTAATATTGCATGTAGCCCAACAAGCTAATCAATGCTAAAACACAA
>CAJQQM010000100.1 GCA_905480485.1 uncultured Aureispira sp. | reverse complement strand
TTTCGAAATACTTCTGGTATTCGTCTAATGTAGTCGCGCCAATTGCTCTTAAATCTCCCCTCGCTAAGGCAGGCTTTAGTATATTGGCTGCATCCATCGCTCCTTGCGACTTACCCGCGCCTACTAAGGTATGGATTTCATCGATAAATAAGAAAATATTCCCCTCGGCAAGGGTTACCTCTTGAACGACCGCTTTCAGTCTTTCTTCAAATTCCCCCTGATACTTTGCACCGGCAATTAATGCGGCAATATCTAAGGCATATATTTCTTTGCTTTGTAAGTCTTCGGGCACATCTCCCTCGACAATTCGATGCGCTAAGCCTTCAATAATTGCTGTTTTGCCCACGCCAGGTTGCCCCACTAATATAGGGTTATTTTTGGTTCGTCTAGCAAGAATATGCAAAACGCGCCTTATTTCTTCATCTCGACCAATCACAGGATCTAACTTTCCATTTCGAGCCTTTTGATTAAGATTAATGGCATACTTTTTTAGCGCATTGTAGGCATTTTCGGCACTTGACGAAGTTACGGTGCTGCCCTTTCTCAATTCTTTGATTGCTGCAATGAGTTCTTTTTCGGTGACACCGTTATCTTTCAACAGTTGCGCTACAGGATCTTTGATGTTTATTATCCCTAATAACAAGTGCTCAATAGCAACATATTCATCGTCGAATTCATACAAAAAAGACTGTGCTTTTTGAAGCATCTCCGTGGCATTTCTTGAAATATATTGCTGCCCTCCCGTAACACTAGGATAGTTCTTGAGTAAACGAATTGTAGCTTCTTTTATTCGACTGAAATTAAGCCCTAATTTTTTGATGACATAGGGTGTTACATTTTCGTCTGTCTCTAGAACACCTTGCATTAAATGTGCCGGCTCAAATGCTTGATGACCATACTGTAGGGCTAATTGCTGCGCACGCTGAACAGCTTCTTGAGATTTGATCGTGAAATTATTTAAATTCATGATAATTTTAGAATTTTATATAAACTTGAGGTCTTTTTTATTAGACCTTATTAACAAATTGTTGTTGTAATCGTTATTTTTGTTTGTTCAAGCAGTATGCCACAGCACTTATTGAGTCAATTTGGCGCTCCAAGCCCCCTGCTGGCTGTCAAATTGTCCGAATTGCGCTTGTGTGCTCGTTCAAACACTCCTATCTGTGTTGCTAAAAATAAAACAGTACTTTAATAGGATAGTTGGCTATTTGTCCAGCTTTTAATGTTAAACTCTAGTCCAATCTGTCATTTTTAATTTCAACACAGACAATTCTTTAAAAACAGCTTAGACTGCTGTTTTTTTAATTGATTAAAAGAGTTGGTAAATAAAAGCTTTGAAGGTCGATAATTTAAAATTCCATTCATGTGTAATTACAAAAATTAACAATACAATTTCCCTATCAATTCCTCCTATAGTTTGTACTAAAAATAGCTAATTACAACTCGCGAAAGCCCTAGTGAGACAAGTAGTTGGGTAGACCTTGCAACTTATAATGGTCCCGACACCCCCAAGAATATTTTGTTGAATCCTTTCGACCCCCCCTATCGCTTACGAGACCTTTGCATGAAAAAGGCATTAAGAGTACTTATTGTTCCTTGTCCGTAAAACCAAGAATCCCTAAATCTAAAAGTTGATTTAGATTGAAATGTATTGTAAGGCCTCGAAAAACACCCTCCACTGGGCCTGCCGAATGGGTTTCGAATATAACTACCTTGAGACAGAAGCTAAGTGCTTAGCCTGCCTGTAATGGAGGATTTTGATTGACTTCAAAAGCACTAGACATCCCTTAGAACGGATAGACAACAGCACAGCTTGCCTGATAATTACTAGCAGCGATTCGAATAAAACCGCTAAACAGGAATACTCCTGCAGCAATTATAAAAGGGAAGTTATTGTCATAAACTACAATCTTTGGTTTTATTTTTCCGAAGAAATGATTTTTCTATTCAAGTAGTATTTGTCAACATCGTTGGTGCCATCACTAATTAGCGACCATGGCTTTAAAGGCATTGCTTTCTATCGGTTGTGTCTTATTCGCCAAATGAACTATTTCATAATCATCCTTAATGAACGAATACAATAGATTTGTGAAGAACTAAAAAAACAGTTTGAATAACCCAAATAAAGCAAAGGCTTGTGTTTGGAAAGATTACACACAACAGTATCAGCCCTATAAATGAATCGAAGATAATGGTTATAATTTAAATAGTATCGGCACTATAACCGTAAACAGCAGGATTCTTCCCTCCCATTGGTCTAATATAACTTGATAATTGCCCTCTGTGGTGAATAATGTCATTGTAGAAAAACCACATCATATGCATTCTAGGTAATGTTACAAATGATTTTCCATTAATCAACAATTCTACGGGTTCTTCTTCCCATTGCTTGGCATCTAACGTTTCCAGTGATGCTTCCGCCTGCTCCCACATTTCTTTAATATTATCGGCCAATTCAGTTGGAGAATTAAAGCTGTGAACTAAACGTTCATCACATTGTTTATTGTTTATAATTACATCAAAATCATAAACGTGCGCTGCAATGTGCTCTGCAATCTCATACGCACTCCTATTAATTGGATGAGGGCGGTATTCGAGTTGATCGCTTGGCAGGGCTTTAATAATGTCATAGGTAGCTTTAAATTCGTTTTTAAAATAAGCTTTAAAGAAGTCAAGATTATTCATAATATAATTTATTTAAGGATTGTTTAATAATTTGTGTACGTTAATTTAGCCAATTAAATTGATAATGAATCTAATGCCATTATTTTTTTTAATAGATTGTCTTTTTATTTGTTTTAAAAAATTGGATTACTTATATTATTTAGGGATCTATTCTTTTTTAGGATAATGCTAACAAACTGAATATTAATATTTTTAGTCTTCAGCGCTGCTAAAAATAATAAAAAGAATGCAGTTGAGTTTACAGAACGATAAAGACCTTGATGAAATTAATGAAGCGGCTAGAGATATCTGCGGAGTAAGCATGGCTATTATTCACCTAACCGAAGGCAATCAAATTAGGTTAAAATCAATTGTTGGAGATGCTAAGAATTTAGTTTCTGAAACGACTTCATTTATCCATCAAATATACTCTACAAGCAACTCCCTGCATGTGGAGGACTTTGAAGCATTCCAGAATGAGGCGATAATTGGAGATAAAAAAACATTAAACTTTTATTTTGGAACGCCCATCAAAAATAAGAAAAATGAGGTAATTGGAGTATTGAGTGTAGCAGACGAAAATAGCGTTGAATTCACAGCAGTTGCTATAAAAGCTCTAAAAGTTTTTGCCAAATTAGTTGCAAAAACCGAAGCCTTAAAACATTCTGAAAAAGATATTGATGCTTTGTCTAAATTCCCTTCAGAAAACCCTAATCCAATTTTAAGATTTGATGAGAAATTCAACCTTGTATATTTTAATGAGGCTAGTAGAATTCATTTTTTATCAGATTTTAAGATAAAAGACAATATTTTAAATGATAAACCTTTACTTCGCCATCTCAAGCATGTAAAACTTAATGAGTCTCCCGAAACATTTGTTGAGACTAGAAACAACAGGTATTATTCGCTTAGCCTAACCTACGTTCAAGAGTTTAATCATTTAAATATTTATGGTACAGATATTTCTGATTACATCCATGAAGCCCTCCTAAAAGAAAAGAATCTCATACAGCTAAAGAATGAAATCGAATCTCAGAAAGACTTTCATGAATTTATACTTAATAACATGCCTGTCGAGATTGCAATCTTTGATATGGATCATAGATATATTTTTATAAACCAACAAGCCATTCAAAATGAAAAAACCCGAAATTTCATGATAGGCAAGGATGACTTTGATTATGTAAAATATAAAGGAATTTCAGATGAAAAAGCAGTAGAAAGACGTAAATCTTTCAACAGCATAAAAAAAACTAAACAATTTGTACGTTGGACCGATGATTTTAGTGACAATGAAGGAATTCGAAAAGTAGTGCAAAGAAATATGGGGCCTTTGTTCGATGATAATGGCAATATTCGATTCATCATTGGATATGGCTCGGATATAACACAGCGGGTCTTAACAGAAGAGGACAATATAACCTTATCTTTGGTGGCCAAAAACACCAATAACGGTGTGCTTATGTTAGATAAAACAAGAAAGATAATCTGGGCCAATGAGGCTTTATTAAATCGGTCGGGCTATTCTCTAAAGGAGATAACAGGTCAACGCTACGATTATTTTT
Source organism: uncultured Aureispira sp. (assembly GCA_905480485.1). Classification (GTDB taxonomy): domain Bacteria; phylum Bacteroidota; class Bacteroidia; order Chitinophagales; family Saprospiraceae; genus Aureispira. The sequence goes on along the minus strand of CAJQQM010000100.1, from coordinate 14,946 downwards.
CTTTTGATGTATCGAGTGCATCTGCGCTCAATGAAGTAAGGAATGCAATCGAAAAGGAAGAAAAAGTTTCTGTGGAGCTCTTGCAGAAGTCCAAAAACGGCCAAGAGTACTGGGTAGACCTAAACGTTCAGCCGCTGGTCGATAATGCTAATAATTTTAAGGGCTTTATGTTTGTTGAATTTGACATAACGGATAAGAAAAAAGCCCAAGATATTTTAGAGCAAGAAGTTAAAAGTCGTACACAGGAACTAGAAGATTCTTTACAAAGAGAAAAAGAATTGGTTACATTAAAAACAAATTATTTCCTTCAAGCAAAAACAGAGGAAAAAAATGCAAAAAAACATTCGGCTGAATTAGAGAAAGTTAATATTGAATTAGTTCGCAACAAAAATAGCATCAAAAAATCGCTGGATGAAAAGAATGTATTACTTAGAGAGATTCACCATAGAGTAAAAAATAACTTGCAAATTATTACTAGTCTTTTGAGCCTTCAATCCAGTTTTTTGAAAGATAAAAGGATACTTGATGCTTTTAAAACCAGTCAACAAAGAATTAACTCTATGGCCATTGTACACGAGATGTTGTACCAAACAAAGGATTTAAGTTCAATAAATTACAAAGATTACCTCAAAGAACTATTTGATTCTAACATCAAATCTTTTTTTACGATCGAAAATAAAGTAGAATTTGATTTGGATGTTAGTGTTGAATTTGTAAATATTGACACAGCAATTACCTTAGGATTACTAATCAATGAGATTCTAACTAATTCATTGAAATATGCCTTTAAGCAGCGATCTAAAGAAGATTTGGTTTATATAAAAATCATAAACCTAGAGTCGCTTGATTTTATTCTCAAAATAGGAGATAACGGTGTTGGCATTCCTAAGAACTTTAACTACAAGACCTCTAACTCATTAGGCATCAACTTAGTCCATAAACTTGTCAAACAATTGTCCGGCAATTTGGAGCAGGATTACTCCAAAAAAGGGACGCACTACATTATATACTTCAAGGAAATTGAGGTCCAATCAATTCAGTAGCAGATTCACACTATAATTTTTCTAATAAGAGGTATTTAAATAAGCTAGCAATCTATTAATCGAGCTTTAAAAGTGAAATCCATGCGTATATTGTCCTTTATAAATTTATAGCTTTGGGGGAGCAAAAAAATCGCTAATTCCTTATTTTTATATTAAATTTATTATATAAATTAATATATATAAAGTTGCTCCAAAATTTGCAGGCCACTAAAAATACTCACATTAACGATTCCTCTCGCCCATCAATTCCTAGAAGCCCTGCCATCCAATCATCGAATCATAAGTTTCCTTTTTTGTATATTATTCTTTACTTCCTATCAAGAAGAAGACCCTGTATCTGATAATTGTAGCTCAGATCAAGAATTTAATAATTCAAGGGGAGACTGTACCGAAAGCTTATCTTTAAGTTCTACTTACAACGAATCCATTTCGGGAACCAACAGAATTATTAGCTGCAATAGTATACCTTCTTATATGGTCGGACTATTTGGAGGGGGACAAGGTTCCTTAAACCCGATGGCTATCGCTGCTCAGTCTGAAACCTACACCGTGGCAACAAACCCAAGCGAAGCAAATAATTGAACGCCCCTACTAGGAGGAATTGGTCCTGACTATTCTTTCGGCATTGTGCTAAATGGAATCGAATTAGACCCTGTTGCTGCCGAACCTTTTCCTCATGAGGGCGTTACGGCCCCTAATGTTAATTGGGAGTGGAACCTCGAAGCACTTAATGTAAGAATTGGCTTGGATTGTGATGCAGCACACGTTCAACCTAGTGGAAAATATAATTACCACGGCGTGCCGAATTTATACCTCGACAATACCAAAATTCCTAGCAATTCGATGACATTAATAGGATATGCTGCCGACGGCTTTCCTATTTATTACAAATATGCCTACGAAAATGCCACTGATATGGGCTCTGATGTAATCATCATGCAATCTAGTTATCAACTTAAATCTGGAGAACGGCCCGGTGATGGGGAAACAGCACCTTGTGGTAGTTACGATGGTGATCTATTCTAACGATTATGAATTTATAAGCGAATTGGGCACCCTAGATGAAGCAAATGGTCGAAACGGCCTAATACCTGAATACCCCTCAGAAACTTATTATTATATGATTACAGATGCATTTCCTTGTATTCCAAGGTACCTCAGAGGAACTCCCTTATCTGATTTTGAGATTTAGATGAGTAGGCCTTGGACTGTAGTTGCCCTCTTATTCCTGTTTTTTGTTGAAGTATCTGCACACAATTCAAAAGAAGCGTTTTTTGCCGTTCAATTTTATGAGAAATATATTGAAGTAGAAGCCGAGTTTCCCTAGACCTTAAGAAATGCGTTGATCGATATTGCTCCTGAATTGAATAATGCCACACACACAACAATTTGAGGCGGTTTTTGAGGCCTATGTTAAAGCCAATTTTTTAGTCTACGATAACGATAAAAAGCCCCTTGAATTAAACCGTATTTAGACGGTTCAAGCCAATAGGCATTCCCATCAACTTAATTACATATTCGAATTCAAAGGTCAATCAGTCACTGAAATCAAAAATACTATGTTGTTTAAAATTTCAGAAAAGCAGCGCAATTATCATACGATTTCACTGCAAGGGAAAAAGAGAAAATACCTTAGCAGCTTTTCAATCCTTCCTTTTTGATTCAACAACAAAAGACCTTAAATTTGTTTGAATTATTGCATGTTTCATTATACATTCTGACAGCAGTTTTATATACTTGGACAAAAATATAGCTAGATGATTAAAATCCAAGCTAATGAAGCTTTTGCCCGTATATTCCCTCTTAATGGTCAACAAAAAATTGGAACACAAAAATAATTAGTTCATAAGAAGACAATAAAAGTAAATATTATTTGTTTTAAGCATAATTAAACGTAAAAGACATGCAAACACTTCTTATCCTATTGAATATTTTAATGCTCTTGATTTCGGGCTGTGACAAAGCTTCTAAAACAACTAAGCCCTCTAAAGCCCTACCGGAGTCACCTAAAACAAGCATTTCACGTTTGTCGACGGATGCCAAAAGAACAGCTTCTAAAACAACTAAAATTCGAACAAAATTAGTTTTGCTCAATAATTGTAGCAACGGAAAAAAAACGGATGAACCGCCAAGAGACATAGCAAAAGGTGTTTGTTTTGAACAGAAAGTTCGACAAATAAATGATAGTTTGATGATTGATTTCAAGGTAAAAGATGCCTGTTGTCAGCGACACAGAAGCTTTCCTGCTCCAATAAAAAAAGACAGTATATGGCTAGAATTTAGCTTAATAGATAGTGAATCCCTTTGTGAATGCTATTGTGCCTATCATTATCAATTGCACGTTAATCTGAGGGGGGCTTCTGTTGAGCATATATTCTTGCAGGGCCAACAACTTTAATCCACCTTGTACTTCAATTTCATTGTTTAGATTTCAAAAAACTGTTTTTATACTTAAAGCGATACTCCCTTAGTATTTGAAAATTAGTGCTCTCTGATAATCATTCGGCAAAAAGCTTGATGAATGAATTCCTTGAATAAGCATTTTTTTTAGTACATTTGGCTAGCCACTGTGGCTATATGCAGCTAATGTACAACGAGTTTAGCAATACCCGACACAATACAGCCACTATTGCATCAACTCTTTAGAGCATTTAACTGATCGAAAACAAGCCAAAATTATTGCTATCCAAAAAATATTCACTAATTATCACGATGAGTCATAGAACTTTTTAGCGCATCATTCAATGAACAAGGTTGTCAATATAATTTTCTGGTTTATTTTTGCAGGGTACTTTCTAGGGCTACTGAGGGTTGATCGAGACCAAGTGGTTAAAGTAGAAACAGAAGAAACGAGCGAAATCATTGAAAAAGAAAAGGATTTAAACGAGCTTACTGATCCTTATTTAAAAGATGATACGACTTCCTATCGACAATTCAAAAAATATTTTAGATGGCGTAATCTGAAAGGTAAAGCATTTAAAATCAAGTTTTACTACAGCGAAAAAGACCTTATTAGCTCTAGAAACTACCGCAACAGCCTAAATTCATATAGTACGACACTTTACCGTCAACTTCACCGCCACGACGCCCTTATGTTGAAGCCCGTTATTGAAGCCTTTAAGGGCCTCAAAATAAAGTATGGATTGAACCGATATGAGTTTTTAGAAGCCGTCGTTACCTTTATTCAAAGTATTCCCTACACCTATATTTTAGATCCCGGTAGAGCCTGTGGCACTACCATTATTAACTCAAAGGGCTACAAACACAGTTATCCGGACCTTAACTGCAAGCCAAATATCCCGCCCGGATGCTGCGACAATGTCAAACCTTGGGGATTGTATGCACCGATCGAATTCCTCATACAAGAAACAGGAGACTGTGACACAAGAACACTGCTAGCTTACAGCATTTTAGAGAAATTTAATTATGATATAGCGATTGTCAACTCTAATAAAATGGGCCATAGTATGTTGGGCATTTATGTTCCTTTTGTTCCCGGAAATGGACATTTTGGTCTGACGGCAGTCAGTCGCAAAAAATATTACCTATGGGAATTGACTGCTACCGGCTTGAACTTAGGCGACAATTACGATTTTTATTCTAATGATTGGTTGGTAACCTATCAGTAAACAACAAGATTATGACACCTGAATTAATGAATTTGATTACTTTGTTTTTGCTAGGGATTGCCTATTTGGTGGTGGTTAGCAAATTAAATATCCTGCTCACGCAAAAATTTTTGCGCGTCAAAAATACAGCTTCTTATGTATTGTATGCTTCAGTTTTGATCGCCTCGGCTATTTATTTGGTGATGACTGCTGATATTGTGGCCGATTCCAATCGATTTTTTATGCGTGATGGACAATACAAAACTGCATTGCTGTATTCTGTTGGTTTTTTTGCACTGAGCCTTATTTCTACCGTTATACTAACCTTGTCGAGTTTTATGGTTAGTTCGATGCTTACAAAAGCTTCTGAAAAAGAGGCGCTCGAAAACAACGATGTAGAATTAGCGATCATGCATAGTATTATCCTTATATCATTAGCATTTATTACCTTCAAAGGAGTGGCCAATATCATGACCTCTTTTATACCCTTTCCGGATATTCCATTTTAAAATTAATTCGTCCTTTTAATCCAATATTTTCAACGATTACAACAAAAATAATTAAAATGAAAAAAATATTGCTTCTTTGCCTTTTTGTACTAAGTATTAATACCTCGTCGAAAGCTGTCGAGGGCATGTGGATACCTTCATTGATCGACTTATTTCATTCCGATATGAAAACCTATGGTCTGAAACTGAGTCCACAGCAGATTTATTCGACCAATCAATCGAGCTTGAAAGATGCTATAGTACAGTTCAATGGTGGATGCACTGCCGAAATTGTCTCTGACGAAGGCCTGCTACTTACCAATCATCACTGTGGATTTTCGGCAATTCAGCACCACTCTTCCTTAGAAAAGGACTACCTTAAAAATGGCTATTGGGCCAAAAACAAATCAGAAGAATTGGTCTGTTCTTGGATGTATGTGACTTTCGTTAAAGAAATACGAGACGTTAGTAAGGCTGTTTTTGAAGGAAGCACTCAACTGAAGGACCCTAATGCCCGAAAACAACAAATACAAAAAAATATTGCAGCATTAGAGGCTACTGAAAATAAAGGGTCGATTAAAGCCAAAATTAAGCCCTTTAATATGGGCAATCAATATTACATGCTGATTACCGAAGATTTTAATGATATTCGTTTGGTTGGAACACCTCCTTCGGCCATTGGAAAATACGGTGGCGATACCGATAATTGGGTATGGCCAAGACATACGGGTGATTTCTCCGTGTTCCGGATTTATGCCAATAATAATAATCAACCTGCCAAACACGATGCATCGAACCAAGCCTTTAAGCCTGCTCATTTTTTACCTATTAGTTTAAAGCCCAAAAAAGAAGGTGATTTTACGATGGTATATGGCTTTCCGGGGTCTACGGATCAACATTTCGCATCAGACAAATTGCAGTTTTATATGGAAAAAGAACGCCCTGCACGTATAGAAATGCGTCAAACAAGTCTTGATATTATTACGCCTGCCATGAATAAAAGTGATGCTATTCGTATCAAATATGCTTCTAAACAGGCTAGAATTGCCAACGCTTGGAAAAAGTGGATTGGACAAATTGGGGGATTGAATGAATTGCATGCCCTTGATAAAAAACTAGCTTGGGAAAAAAATTATACGGACAAAGCCAAACAAGAAACAGCTTGGTCTAAATACGCTAAAGCCTTAGCTAGCCTAAATCAATTACAACAAGACAACAGCGATTACGAATTTGCTCGATCTATGTTTATCGAATATTTTTATATGGGTCCTGAATTTTTGCGTTATGCCTTTAATTTTGGCCAATTAGCTAACAACTACGAAAGCTTAAAGGCGGAAGGCAAACTTGAAAAAGAGATCGAAAAACTAAAAGCCTCTATTGACCCGTTCTTTAAAAACTACGACCAAGCAATTGACCAACAAATATACAAGGCTTTGAGTCCTATGTATATTCGTCAGGTGGCTTCAAATTTGTTGCCCGAAAATTTCCGCAACAATTGGAACAAAATGGGCGATAAGATTTTTGCCAAATCCATGTTGATGCAGCCTGATAAAATAAAGGCATTTTTAGCCAAATTTTCTGGAAAATCATACAAGAAACTACAGAAAGACCCTGCCCTTCAATTGGCAAATAGCTTATACCAAGCCTATGTTAAAAATATTAGTAAACCCTATGGCCAATTTGTTGCACAGCAAAATTATTGGATGCAGTTGTATGTAGAAGGTATCATGAAGATGTTTCCAGACAAAAAACTGTGGGCTGATGCCAATTCTACCATGCGCATTAGTTATGGCCGCTTAGAAGGTTCGGCGCCTGTAGATGGAATGCAGTACCTACATTACACAACAATCGATGGTCTTATGCAAAAATACGATCCCGACAATCCCGATTTTGAATTAACAGATAAATTTATCGAGTTGTACAAAAACAAAGATTTTGGAGATTACCTACAGGACGGTGAATTGTGGGTGTGCTTTACAGCATCTAATCACACAACAGGAGGCAATTCAGGCAGCCCGGTCATCGATGCGGAAGGCAATTTGATGGGCATCAATTTTGATCGTAGCTGGGAAAGTACAATGAGCGACTTTATGTTTGACGAGTCACGTTGTCGCAATATAGCGATTGACTCTCGCTACATGCTGTGGGTGATTGAAAAATACGGTGAGGCCAAACACCTGATTGACGAAATGAAAATTGTTCGCTAATAAAAAAGCCACTGTAAAATACAGTGGCTTTTTTTTAATAACGTTTCTTCTTTTTTCTTGCTTTAGAAAACCGCGATTTAGCAGGTTTGGAATGTCCTGTATTCGCTCCCTTTTTGGCAAATTTCTTAGGCCCTCTTTTGGCCGGCATACGCTGCGGGTTGTCATTGGTTTTTTCTACGACAATATGAACACCTGCCACTTGCATTCCTTTGCGAAAACCTTGCATCAGCTTATCTTCATATTCAGACTCAATTTCAAAAAATGAAAATCCTCTTAATATTTCGATTTTACCAATTTCGATTCCTCGGATACCTAAACTATCGTTAATTAGGCCAATCATTCTAGAGGCAGTTAATTTGTGTTTTGTTCCAACATTGATATAAAAACGAGCAAAATTATTATGCTGACGATGTTCTCTTACATTGTCGCTGTTGCGTTCAATTTTTTCGCGTTTTTTCTTCTCTCGTCCTCCCGCGTTCAAATCAGGAGCATTTTTGTAGTATTTCAAAACTTTGTTGAACTCCATGGATACAAATTTTTGTAAGATATCCTCTTTGGTCAAGGCACTTAATTCTTCGTATACCTTAGGCATGTATGTTTCAATACTGCTATCCGGCTCGTAATTGGCAATTTTTTGAATTAAATCAAACAGTTTGCGTTCACAAACCTGATCAGAAGTAGGAATTAATCGACGTTCAAAACTTTGTCCAATTTTCTTTTCCAGCATTCTTATTTTGTGCGATTCGCGGTTGGTGATAAGGGCAATAGATGTTCCTTTTTTGCCCGCTCTACCCGTACGTCCCGAACGGTGGATATAATTCTCTAATTGATCGGGAATTTTAAAGTGAAGTACATGGGTTAGATCGTTGACATCTATGCCGCGTGCCGCAACATCTGTCGCAACCAAAAGCTGTAGATTTTTTTTGCGAAAACGTCCCATTACATAATCGCGTTGAGCTTGAGACAAATCTCCATGTAGTGCATCTGCCTGATATCCATCTGCCATCAAATGATCAGCTACCTCTTTGGTCTCGGCCCTAGTCCTACAAAAAATAATCGCATAGATATTGTGAGAGATATCCACAATACGCTTGAGTGCACTGTACCGATCAGAACCTCTAGTTACACAAAAAACGTGTTTGACATCTGCATTAGCAATATTTCTCGAACCAATTTCGATTTTATGCGGTGCTTGCATGTAGTTGTTGGCAATAGCATCTATTTCTCTAGGCATCGTTGCCGAAAAAAGTAAGGCTTGCTTTTCGGTTGGTGTAGAAGCTAATATATCGTCTAATTCTTCTTTGAAACCCATGGTCAACATTTCGTCGGCCTCATCCAATACTAAATATTGAATAGCGGTAAGGTCGAGCTTACGTCGCTTGATCAAATCGCGCACTCTACCAGGCGTACCAACTACTACTTGACAACCTTTTCTCAATTGACGAATTTGCGTATCTATAGGAGCACCTCCATAAACAGCAACAAATTTAAGGGCCCTTTCGTATTTCAGAAAGCGCTGAATATCTTTGGTAATTTGAATACACAATTCGCGCGTAGGACAAAGCACTAAGGCTTGTACACCAGCTGCATCAGGATCTATTTTGTGTAGTAAAGGCAAACTAAAAGCAGCTGTTTTACCGGTACCTGTTTGAGCCAATGCAATCAAATCAGTATCAGAATTGATAACAAAAGGGATGGCTTTTTCTTGTACTTCAGTTGGCTTTTCAAAACCTAAATCTCCTAAAGCTTGTAAGATGTTTGGGCTTAGGCCCATTTCTTTAAATGTCGACATTTTGATATTTTCTGTGTAAATGAAATTTATCCCTCTTTTATTAGCACGTTCAACTAGGGATAAAAAGTGTTCTTGAACGAGGTCGATTTGCGTAAGATCTACGCTTTTATTTACAATCAAAAAATGTCCAAGCACTTAAAACTGCCGCAAAGTTACGAATTAATGCCATATTATTACTAACATCCTGCAAATTAGTTTAAAAGAGTGACAATCAGGACCGAAAAATTAGATACTTATTGTCCATTTACTTTTAATTTATTAAAGAATTCGAAATGAAAAGATTCCAAAATATCAATTATTTATTACATTTGTAAAACCTAACTAAAAACAGACTTCATGCTACATGCTATAGCCTATATCCTCACACTCCTCATGGCATTCACCTTAATTCCTGTACTTGCCTTTATCTTGCGTATCATTTCGATACTAACGATATCTAAATTATTTTGGAGTCTTTCTAGCGATAAATCACCCGTCAAGGTTGTAAAATTTTCGGTTGGCTTGGCACAACCGGTTGGCTTTTGTACGGCCATTTTTCATGGTTATTTGGCCGTAATGATGGGGGCTGTTTTTTTGAGAGGCATGGTGGGTGCCTCCGCTATTGATTTGTTTTTACCCCTATTTGTTGGTTGTAGCTTTTTATTTTTTGGCATGAAGCGCATCAAAAGCCCAGCAGAAGTAAAGGTCAAAAACAATCTTGAAATGAAAGATGGACGACAAACCCTTGTGCTCAATCCTGACGAAAAAAACAACACTGAAGAGGACCCAATGAAGGTATTGAACAAGAAGATGCAACAGCAATTTAAAGAGAATGCGCAAGAATTTATGCAAGGTAACACCATCATTGGCCTGATTGGTAAAATAACAGGTGTAGCCATTGCTACTATGAGCCTTAATCTCTTTTAAAAAAACTAAAATCCCAACGCTGACACTTTTTTTGGCTAATCAGAACGATTGTGTACAAACCTGATTTTATAGTCGCTAAAGACCAGTCCACGTAATGTTCATCGTTGTAAATTCTTAATTTTTTTTGCCCTACCAATCGGCCATCTCTATCGCGAAGCTGTACCTCGATACGTTGACCTTTGTAGCCCTTAATTTGCAGTACAGCTTTAGTTTGGTCTCCCCCAACAAAAGGGCAGTCAAATAGAACCATTTTTGGAGTTTCTGTATGAATTATAGTACGACTAAATTGCCCATTATTTAAGCTATTTGCTTTGAGCAATCTAAAATAATTATCTTGTCCTTGAATTGGCCAAAATTGATGCCCATAGGGGTTTTGGTAGGCCTTCATGCCGGCAGAAGGAATGGTTTTTAGGTCTCGCCAATATTGCCCATCGGTACTGTGCTGCACCAAATAAGACGTATTAGCCCACTCACGCAGTCCGGTCCATTTTAGCATCAATGCACCATTGCTTCGCTTTTCTACATAAAACTCCAAGATATCATCCTGTATAAAGGCAGGCAAATTCGCCCAAGACCCACTGCAGGCGTCTCCTTCTGATAAAGTGGGGCTATTTTGCCAATTATAGACCAATTTTGAACTTAAATCTAACTCGAATAACCGGCTTCCTTGATTGCGACTAACAAAAAAACGATTAGACGAACTAAGCCATAAATTGCCCCGAGGATCCGTAGATTGTTTGTCCAGGTTTATAAATTGCTGATAGGGCCAAAAACGTCTTATATTAGGCTGCATTGCATACAATACATTGTCGGCAGCTAGACTCCAAATTAATTGATTTTTGGAGTCATAAGCTAAATTTTGAAGCGTCTGAAATACCAAGCCTTCGCTGATCTCAAGGGTATTTGTACGCAGGTCTATCCAATACAATTGACGACCTCCCACCCGATAGCCAATCCAATAACTACCTGCAATAATCGCTTTATCAATATTTAATTGAAGAGGAGTCGATAATGAAGGGGCTTTTAGTTTTCCAAGGCGATAACAATTTCCTTGTCGATCGATTCGAATTAATTCAGAACAAAGGGAATCAAAGCTGTAAAAGCAAGCTTCTTGAGGATGATAGGCCAAGCTTTTGAGGGAAATCTCGAATGCCTCTCCTACGGCCTGCCAAGTAAGCTTACCATTAAGTTGCGTAGCTAAGCGTTGCAACTGATTATTGATAAGTTGATAAAAGCCATCTGGACGATCAAGAAAAGAGGATGGCGGATTATTCGGTTGCTGGGCCTCGATAATAGAAGACATACAAAAAAGCAAGAGTAATAATCCAAGCTTAACAATAATATTTTTTTTAGCGTACATCAATAATGGTATCATGCTGCTTTAGTGGAATTAAAAACGGACCGGAAGCTGCTTTTTATTTGACTTTTGAAGCCATTTATGAAGTTTTGGTATGCAAAAACCTATCCCTGCACCTATCAAATAACCTGTAATTACATCTGACCAATAATGCTTGCCTGCCTGTACCCTTAGAACTCCTGTTAAGGCCGGCACAAGCGCAGCAGCCGTCCACAGCCAAGGTACTGCTTTGTGCCGTGGGTGATAATCCTGAAATATAGAGGCAGACAAAAAACAGAGTGCCGCTGACATTGAGGTGTGCCCCGAAAAGAAAGCATACCGAGCAGAACGTTCTTGTTTGAACGAATATGGAACCGAGGGATTATATACAAAAGGTCTAGGGCGCTTCACTAATGTCTTACATAAAGCCGTTAAGCCTGCTGTTAAGGCAAAAGTCTGTGCATATAATACAGTTATTTTTAAATAATCTTTGCGAATTTTGGGGGCAGCTAATAAGCTTAAAGGAACTGCACAACTTGTATACAACAACAGGTCAGAGGCCAACGCCGCGGAGGGCGACCAATGATAGGTAGCCGAACGATCAAAAAAGGCCACTTGTGTACGATCAAATTGTTGCAATTGATCTTGGTTTAGGATAGGCGTTTGCGCATCTAGCACCAAATAACTAATTCCGGTACTTAGGGCTGCTAATGACAAAGGAAGTTCCATTGACCAACTGAGGCGGTATGGATTACCCCCGCAACTATCGATTTTTTGTGCGTTTAAAGTTACATTCAAGCTCAATGTAAAGAGCCCAAATACCAGCAAATTATTGATTGCTTGCCACATAGATAACCGCTATAAGCACTATAATAAATAAAACCAATGAAGCCACTTTGACCCAAGAAACGGGTTTGCTACCATTTATTTTTCCTGTTTGACCATTCACGGCGAACTGATAGGTTTTGTCATTGTATATATAAGAACACAACCAAACCGGGAGTATAATATGCTTAAAAGTTTGACCCCATTTTTGACTATTGACACGCAAGCCTCGTTGTGTATCTCCCCCTAGCTGTGATTTTGCAATGCGTCTTATTTCGACATCCATTTGTTCGTCGGCAACGCCATAGCCTTCCATCACATCTAAAGAATAGATCTCCGCTTCCCAACCGACTAATAAATCGTTGTTGTAATTGATAACTTTATCAAGTTCGTAGGGATAGATAGGAGTAATTACTTTATGCGGCAAACCTTTGGAAGCTACAATTAGTACATCGTCAAAAAACTTATCAAAAGAGCCTGAACGGTATTCCCAACGTGTTTTTTTTACTTGACGTGTTTTGGAATTACCTTCAGAGTCGGTGTAAGATTCGGTAACATAGTAATGAAAGCCCGCTTCACCGGTCCAATTAGAAAAAGTCTTGGCGTCGTAGGTCCAAAAAGGGACATATATTCCATGTACATCTCCTAAAGCTGCTAGTGTTTTGAGTTTATTGGGCTTAAACCACCCCTTTTTTATCCATTCAGAAAACTTGTCTTTGGCACTTTGCTTATCCACCATAAAAGGAATAATTCCTTGCGGTTGAATCAGGTTTTGGTCCATTGCCTTTTCGTTTACTTTTTCTGAACCACAGAAATTGCATCGAACCGATACTTCGTCGTCTTGAATCATGATTTGTGCCCCACAATTGCCACAATCAATCACTTTCTTTTGTATGGTTTTAGGGCTAAACTGCTGCATTTGCTGTGCAGCAGACTCTAGCGATTTTTCCTGGACCATATCGTTGGCCTGTTCAAAGGCCTTGACAAAACCACAATGATTGCAATTAATCTCTTGTTTGGAAGCAGAATAACTTAATTCACCGCCACAACTAGGACAAGGTAATTGTAAGACAGATTCCAGGTATTCTTGATTTTGTTCAAATTCTTGCATGTTCCTTTAGATTTTGATAGACAATGATTAGGCACCTTAAGCTAATAATAAAGATTGAAATTGTAAAATCAAGTCTCAATAATTTATAAATTATTTGCTAATAAAACCAGCTACAATCCACTCACAAAATATAGACTGTACTTTCTTTGACAGAATTCATAACAAATGAATTATGTATGGTAGCGATTCCTTTCACCACCGATAGCTTATCGTTAATAAATACTTGAAAATCGTTCATATCGGCTACGGCAATTTTTAATAAGAAGTCGAAATTGCCGGATATATGGTGGCATTCTAATACCGATTCTAAAGCACTCACTTCGGCTTTAAACCGATCGATTAATTCTTTTTGATGTTGGATCAATGAGATTTGACAATAGGCAATTAATTCTTTATTTATTTTGCGCCGGTCGAGTATAGCAACATAGGCTTTGATAAGCCCTTGTTGTTCTAATTTTTTGATTCTTTCGTAGGTAGGGGTTAAACTTAAGCCCACTTGTTGGGCTATTTCTTTGATGTGCTGTTTGCTATTGGCTTGCAATTGCATCAGTATTTTTCGGTCGGTGGCATCGATGTTAGCAATCATTTCTATTTTGTTTAGTATTTAAAATGCACATTAGATATTATAACTAAAATTTATTAAATATTAAATAAAATTTTCTTCATTTATAATTAAATCCATTTTAATCACTAAAATAACATAATTTTGCAGTAAACAATATAAAAAATATCATGCAAAAAATCGAGCAAACACTCCGCCCTTTATTTGAAAAATTAAAACAAGCCAACAATAATTTTTTAGGATATCCTGTGTCCAAAGATTTTAATTACGAGGCCTTGTATCCCTTTTTACAATTTCCTATCAATAATTTGGGAGACCCTTATGAAGCGAGCACCTATCGAGTACAAACACATCAAATGGAACGCAATGTTATTGACTTTTTTGCAAAGTTATTTAGAGCCAACCCCCAAGATTATTGGGGATACGTTACTAACGGGGGCTCAGAAAGCAACTTATACGGACTTTATATAGCGCGTGAATTATACCCTAAAGCCATGGTATATTATGCTGAATCTACGCACTATTCTGTCAAAAAAAACATCCACTTACTCAATATACCAAGTATTGTTATTCGTTCGCAAGAAAACGGAGAGATGGACTACGAAGACTTTGAAAGTACTTTGCAGTTCAATCGTCACAAGCCTGCCATTATTTTGAGTACTTTTGGCACCACCATGAAAGAGGCAAAAGACGATGTTAGTCGCATCAAAAAAACCCTTAAAAAATTAGCGATACAGGATCATTATATTCATTGCGATGCAGCTTTGGCAGGTTCGTACGGTGCCTTTATAAGGCCAAGACAGTCCTTCGATTTTATGGACGGGGCTGACAGTATCTCGATTAGTGGCCATAAATTTATTGGTTCTCCTATCCCCTCAGGCGTCATCATAACCAAAAAAAGCCTTCGCGATCGCATCTCAAAAGGCATTTCTTATATTGGTTCTTCGGATACTACCATTACGGGTTCTCGCAATGGACATAGTCCGTTATTTTTGTGGTATGCTATTCAACAACTAGGAGAAGAAGGACTCAAGGCGCGCTACCTCCACAGCCTGAAAATAGCCGATT
>CAJQQM010000099.1 GCA_905480485.1 uncultured Aureispira sp. | reverse complement strand
TACAAAGCCTCGATGGACGGGTGGGAAGTAGACCTAAACGTTGCCTACAAGAAATCACAAGAAAAAGGAATACCAATATTAGCTAATTTTACGGGCACAGATTGGTGTGGCTGGTGTATTCGACTCAAAAACAGTGTATTCAACACAGAAGCCTTCAAAAATTGGGCGAAAAAAAATGTAGTATTACTCGAAGTTGATTTTCCAAGGCGTTTTAAATTACCCGACAATATCGCCCAACAAAATGCTGGTTTACAACAGGCATTTCAAGTAAGAGGCTATCCTACAGTTTGGGTTTTTGACATGAAAATGGACGCCAAAAGCGGCAAAACCAACATCATGGCACTCGCAAAAACAGGTTATGTAGCCTCTACCCCCGACTTTATAGCCAACATAGAAGCAAATATTAAAGCAAGCCGTGCTAAAAAGCCCTCCAATTAAATCTAAAATCGACGCATTTACCTTTTTTAATTAGTTCAATAATAGCCTATGAAAGTTTTAGTAATTTTGTTGATATGCGTAGCACACAGTAGCGTTTGGGCACAGCCCTCTGATACGCCCGTTGATTTCAAATTAATGTACAGCTATGACGCCGGCATGCAGCCTCTGCGCGAAAACTTAGTTTTATATGCAAAAAAAGGTCGTTATACCGCTTTTGAAAAAGGCAATAATTACCAAGTTGAATTTGTGGGCGAAAAAGTGGCAGCAATTGAAATCTTACATCAGCAATTAGAAGCCTGCGGTTTTTATACCTTAAAGTTGAGTCTTGAACAAGACAGCCCCTTGCTTATTGCCAAAGATAAAGGGAATTGTACACTCTCGATTTATGCCAATGGCTTAGATTATTTTTTGAACAAAGACGACCTCGATACGATGACAGATGCTAATGCAAGTATTGGCAGAAAAGCATTTTCAATCCTCGCTAATTTTACCAAAAGATATCGCGATTAAGGCTGCAACAGCTTTATTGTAATATAGCTTTATAGTAATTTGTCCAAAAACCATTGTTTTTCGGTCAGCGGCGTTGCTTTTTCGATGGCTTGTATCAGTGCTTTTCTTTTGGCTTTATCGTAGCTAGGAAGCTGCAACATCGACTTGGCGTAGCGTATAATGTGTTCGTAATTTTGCTTGTGGTATCCCAGTAATTTTTGCCTTCTTACATAGCTTGTGAAGCTGTTGAGAAGTGCATCCAAAGGTTCTAATTCCTGTATTTCCCAATATATTTTCAACAACATCACTCGTGCATCTAAATTCATAAAGACATCGTCGAACTCGACAGTCGATAACAATTGCATAGCCGCCGGATAATCCCCCTTTGCGAACAATAAACGCGCCCTGCAATAAGGAATATAAACCCTACGATACTCAGGGATTAAATAATGACTGTAATCTTCGATGAAAGTAGCGACCCATTCGAATTCTCCAAGACGCAGGCCTAATGCCACTTGATTTTTGTAGGTAAATGGACTCAAAGAACCGTTTTCTATTAATATAGACCGTGCTAAACCCATTTTGTACCATTCAAAGCTTTCTCGAATATACGCTGTGTCGCCCGAATTAAGCCGTTTGATGCAATAATTAATAGCATACAAAAATAACACACGATAATCTTTTTCGGATACAGCTTGATTTGACTCGAATAAAAGCTGCTTTAAAGCTAAAAAATATAGCTCTGCTTCTTCTACTGATTTGAGCATTTTGTAGGCATTATAGTACAACTGCACCCCTACCTGTTCGGCGTATTGCCCTTCTTCTACCTGCGCTAGTATATTATTCAGCATAGGTACAGAGTAGTCTGTTTGTTTCAAATTTTGGTGACTAGCCCCGATACAGGCATACTTGAGGGTTGCAATCACAAAAAATAAGGTTCGATACTGATGAATTGCCTCTAAATTGTTGCCTCCTAAACGTTCATTGCGGCCCTGAAGACTAAATTTTGCTTCTTCTAGCAGCATAGACTCATAAAAATATTGCTCATCTCGCGTCGAACTAGCCGCTAAGGATGCCGTCGTTCTACGCAGTTGTTGTTGCGCTAATTTGGGCAGCTGTCGTTCTTTATACCAGTTTGCCTGATTAATTTCCGTATAATTTGGCCGATTATTTATCAAAAAATTTCGGACAAATTCTTCCAATAAACTAACGCCCAATGACATAAGATGCCGCAGCTTAGCATCCTCGTATTTTTGCGCTCCATAAACTGCAATAAATACTTTTTCTTTGTGCAAGTTTCGGTTCGTAAAAACCCTTCTAGACATCAAATAATCCATTAAATGCCTCAAATCAGTATGATTCGTTGCCAAAGGACTACGAAGCCATTTTTTGAATTTAATTTTCTCCAGCTTATCTAAAGTATTTAATAATCGCACTAATTTACTTCCTTTCATTTTTCATAAATTTTACAACAAATATAAGAATTTGTGTTTGTGTATAAGCTAGATAAATTTGATTTTTGTAATTAAATAATTGTTTTAGAACCCTAATGAGGTAAAAATCTATTATTTTTCTTTTATTAAACACAAAAACAAGCATTTATGAACAAATATATTATTGTATTACTGCTATTATGGAGCTTTAGCAATTGTATCGGACAAGGCTGGGAAAGAACATTAGACGCAGTTTTACCAGGAGAACAAGCGCATCATATAGTGCAAACAGCCGACGGAGGATATTTATTGGCTGGGTCATCCAGTCATACTAATTTTGGAGACAAGCAATTACTCTATGTTAAAGTAGATGCAAGAGGCGAAGAACAATGGCGACAAAACTACAGTCTATTCGGCAGAGAACAAATAATAGATTGCAAAGCGACGCCAGATGGTGGGTATATTGCAACAGGCGTTGTTCGCGATATTGGCGGAAGCCTCGGCAACACATTTGCAAATGCCTTTTTGCAAAAAGTAGATGGACTTGGGCAACAAGAATGGATAAAACTATTCTACAATACTAATATGTCGGGTGGCTATGCTGTAACAAACTGTATCGATAGCGGTTTTTTGATGGTGGGTGCTATATCAGACAATAGCAACGACATTTGGCTTGTAAAAACCAATGCGTTAGGCGATACCCTGTGGACAAAATCATACAATGATCCTTTTGCAGAGGCCCCGCATAGCATCGAATCTTTGCCGAACGGAGATTTTATCATTGGTGCCATGAATTCAATCAGTATCTCAGACAAACACAATTTTTTGATGCGCATTGATAGTGTCGGCGACACACTTTGGACCAAAAATTATGGCTTGGTCAGTAGTTTAACACAAAGTGGCGGGTTAGAAGTGACCCCTGACGGCGGCTTTTTGCTGGCTGGCAGTAATGGCAATAGTGCCTATGTTGTAAAAACCGATTCCTTGGGTAACGAACAATGGAATAGCAGTGTGGGCGGAAGTGGCCTTCATCAGGCGAATAGTATTGCCTTAAGCAGCGACAGCAGCTATGTTGTTACCGGTCGAAGTCCTTCCAAATTACTGCTATATAAATTAAATACAGCAGGTCAAACGATTTGGGAAAAACAATATGGCAGCTTTTTTAGTAGCAACAATCGGTGGAAGGGCTATTCGGTACATTGCAATACAGACGGAAGCATAGTTGCTGCAGGAACAAAAACCAACAATTCTGATGTCGCTAAAAATATATACATTGTAAAAACAGACAGTACGGGAGAATTATATAGCAACCGAATTGTAGGATATGTGTATGATGATGCAATTGGAAATTGTAGCTTAGACAGCAGTGAAAATAAATTCCAACACCGTATTGTACGCGCTCAAAAAGACAGCCTCATCTATTGGGCGGTGAGTAATGCATCGGGTTATTTCGAAATTCGGGTAGACACGGGCATTTATGATGTCATTTTATTTCAATCTATATTTAATAATTATTGGCAAGCAGCATCCTGTAGCAGTGATACAATCGTATCATTTGCTTTTACACCCTATTCTATTGATAGCGTCAATTTTCCGCAAGAACCGGCTGTGTTCTGTCCTTTGATGGAAGTTCATGTATCGACCCCTCTCTTACGGAGATGTTTTACCAATTATTATACGGTTCAGTATTGCAACAAGGGGACGATTGATGCCGACTCAGCCTGGATAGACCTTACTTTTGACCCACATTTAGAACTCGATACAGCTGCCCTGAATCTAAATTGGCAACAAATAGGAGTCAACGAATATCGTTTTATGTTGGACACGGTTGCTTATAATGACTGTGGAAGCTTTGTACTACCTGTTTACCTAGGCTGCGATACCACCGTTCAATTAGGTCAAACACATTGTGTGGTAGCACAAATTTATCCTGATTCGTTGTGTGCACCTGTTTGGGCTGGACCAACTATTCAACTTCAAGTAAATTGCCTGGGCGATTCTGTGCAGTTTTTGTTGAATAATGTAGGGAGTAATATGGCTACACCTCTAAGTTATTATATTTATGAAGACAATGTAATGGTGCGCCCGGGAAGTTTTCAACTAAACAGCAACGAAACGGTGGCCGTACACATTGGCACCCTTAATGGGGCCACCTACCGAATCGAGGCACAGCAAGCGCTTGGTTTTCCTGCCTTGCTCGGCGACACCTTAATTGCTATTGCTATTGAGGGCTGTCAGCCCGACAGTAACGGTCTAGTAAGTACTGGTTTTGTAACGCAATTGCCCGCATTTGATGCAGCCCCTTCTATTGACATTGATTGTATAGAAAATATTGGTTCTTATGACCCTAACGATAAAACAGCGCAGCCAAAAGGATATGGCCCTGAACATTACATTCAGGATGATGTGCGTCTAAAGTATCATATTCGTTTTCAGAATACAGGAACCGATACGGCATTTTATGTTAGTATTGTTGATACAATTGCACCACAGCTTGACATAAGTACATTAATACCAGGTAGTAGTTCTCATAATTATGAGATGCGGATATATGGTGACAATCAACAGGTGGTAGAATTTGTATTCGACAATATTTTACTTCCGGACAGTACAGTAAACGAAGTAGCCTCTCATGGTTTTGTGCAATTTGAAATTGAGCAAAAGTCGAATAATCCTATAGGTACAATCATAGAAAATCAGGCAGCCATCTATTTTGATTTTAATGCGCCTGTTTTAACCAATACGACATTTCATGAAATCGGTAGTGATTTTGTTAGCATACAAATTACCAGCAGTATCGTGAATATGCACTCTAATGATCTTCAGATTAAGGTCTTTCCTAATCCTTTTGACCAAACCGCTACGTTAACGGTGGAAGGGCTGAACGACCCCTACTTGTACCTAGAGATTTATGATTTGTCGGGCAAACGCCTACAGCAGTATCAAGCTAACGACAACCGCATTCAATTGTCAAGGCAACAGCTTAATGCCGGTTTGTATATGTATCGCTTGTCGGGTCAAAATGGTTTGATTGGCAGTGGTAAAATAGTGGTTCAATAAAATTTATTGAACGACTAATAGTATCCTTGTAGTCTATCATCGATAGAAAATAGATAGGCCTAAAGCATCAACGTAGTTATCGGTATAGGTAACTACGTTGACTTTTTTGAACATTATTTATCCTAAGCAATTGGTGTTCGTTCGAAAGCAACAACAAGATCCTATTATATAGGATACTGCTAATCAGTAGCATACAGCTAAATTATCTAGGTAGAGTGCCCCGCAGTTACGGAACAAAACGACTCTGCACAATAAACTGCGAGGGTTCAGCTGCCTGCTAATTCGTAGTTTAAAAATCACATTTTTGCAAAAAGCAGCATTTAATTTTAATTGATCACTACTAGGCGATTTCGTCAATACAAGCTTCACATCACCCCTAATTATTCCATTATTTGATGAATAACTACATAGGGGCCCACCCTACTCTGAATTTCGTGATTATCGCAGGCGTCCCACAAGCCATCTTCATAGCTTATTTCTAACTTAATACTGTTTTGAAAAGCATCAGCCTGAGATTCTAGGGCTTTTTCTAAGGTAGCTTTGTTGATGTTGCTCTCACAAAATTTTATAAAATAATCTTGTACAGACATCCGTATATAGAAATCCTGTTGTTTAAGTGCTTTGCCGGCTTTGTTGTAACATTGCTTTTTGACAATAATAGCGCTTATTATATAACGATTATCTGCTGAACTATTGGTCGACTTTTTGTGTGGTTCCATCTTTGTTTGTACTTGTTGAGGCTTGCAGGCTAATGCACCTAATAGAAGGTAAATTAACAAACAGCCTATTGAATAAAGGTTCATTTTGGTCATGGCAAAAATATTTAGGACTTAATGAGTTGAATGTATTGTCCTACCCTTTGGGCATCACTCAAAAAATGCAAGTAGTAAACCCCGTGTTCGATATCTTTCGTGTCAAGCTGTACTATCTGTTGATGATTCGTTGTAATTTGTTTAAGACACTGCCCGCGTACATCGTATATACGAATCCTGAATGGGGGGGTCAAATTAGGATTAATCCTGACATTTAAAATATCGTTGAAAGGTTGTGGGTAAACCTTGACATCCAAAGCATCTTGATAGATTATACTATTAACACTAAACAAATAAGCGTCTGACAAAATGGGACATGCAGTTTGTGTAAATACGGCTACGGTATACACTCCGTTAGTTTGGGCTACAAACGAACGATTTATCGCCCCCGCCAAAAGCGAATCATTTAGGTACCATTGATAAGAAGACCCTTGTAGCGAAGCTGTAAGACTACCGGCACTGTCTATTATTTGAACGGTGGGAATTGCTGTACAAAGCTGTTGTGTGCTAACAACACTAGAGGCGATAGAATCAGAAAATATTCCTAAGGCAGCACAATCATTTTTTAGATAATAGTCTAGCCAGGGAATCAGTATATTTGAACAAGTCATTTGCTGCTGTGTGCGGCTAATAGAAATACCTGTTGAAGAAACGCTTTCTCCAAAATCACAATTAAAATTAGGCCCCGCAAAATAACAATGCCCCCCACCCAAAATACTGACAAAGGTTTTGCAGCCCGAAATATTGTTGAATATAGGCAAGTGATGTACAGACGGTGGTGTCACACCGTCTTGCGACCCCGAAAAAATAAGACTTGGACAGGTAACTTGCAAAGCAGAAATAATTGACGAAACACCATTGCTATTTGATTCTGCAGGGGCTAAGCCAATAATTGTTTTGAAGGTTGAATCAAAAGCGGTACACAAAGAATCGGCGGCTAGAAAAGCAGCACCTCCGCCCATTGAATGGCCCATCAAAGCCGTTGAAGCAGCAACGGCATTGTAAATTGGCGCATTAGTATTCTGACCTTCGACTTGCATATATTTGACTAAAAACTGTAAATCCCAAGCAAATTCTTGATGATTTACGGAAAATAATCCACTTTCTGTTTTAGGAAAAACGACAATATATCCATTTGGTACTAAAGCCTCCCATATATTTTGATATGCATTCCAGTTCATGGCAAAACCGTGTCCAAAAACGATTATAGGATACTGCCCGGTATCTATAGTAGTGCCCGTACCACTACTAAGTGCCGGATAATATACGGCGGTTTCGATGTTGCGATTGCCGCGTGCCGAGTCTTGAACGGTAAGGGTATAATTTCCAATTTGACCTTGCGCCTGTACAACTACACAGACAGATAAAAGGTTCGTTATAATTACAAAAGCAAATATTAAACTAGGCATAAAACTGGGACAAAAAGATAAGAATATAGCTATAAGTTAGCAAAAAATAAATCAACTTAAAGTTTTGAAGCAACTAAAAATAAAAAAGCAACTAAACCTTAAAAAGAACAATTACTTAAATTAAAAAGTATTCTGTTTTATTTAATAACAATAATTTGTATATTAATATAGAACCACCCCTCCTTACTTATACTGCATCGTGTAATCATAGTAAATATCTTTGGGTTTATAATCCTGATTTATTGCCGTAAAAGCTTCATTACCTTCGAAAAGTTTTATTTACTAGTCTGCCTACATTTTTTATTAAAATAAGCTACGCCACCTCAAAATAAATTTTTGTCTTGTCACAAAAAAGGCATCATACTTTCCCCACCTAAAAAATTTTTTAGCATGAAAAAGCTATTTTTGTTTTTCATTTTTTGTTCCCCGATTATGGGGTTTTCTCAACTCAATCATTCCTTTATAGAAGCTAACAAAACCTGGGACGAATTCTTCGTTACAGATGTTTCTGCCTACGGAAAACAATATTACATTGATTCAATTTATCAAGCCAACGGATATAAATACGGAACCATAAAATCCTATGTCCTGGTAAACCAAAACCCGAATGATAACAGTATTTGGCCTCCTATTTTTGTGTTAAATAGCGCTCAGACACAAGTAGAAATGTACCTTAGAGAAGATTTATCTTCTGGGAAATTATACGGGAGTACGCCGGGTAGCAACGAAACATTATTGCACGACTACACGCTTGGAATTGGCGACTCTATGTTAGTGGATGGAATATACCACTATGTAACCAACCTTAGTACAACTACCATACAAAATAATCAGCAAAGGTATACGATAGTATTTGATAGTTTATACTCACTAATAGATGGTATAGGGAGTACAAACAAGTTTCTTTCGGCCGTCAATGTATCGGGGCCTTTTTCGAGTTATATTCTTGCCTGTGCGCAACAAAACAATAGTCCACTTTACGGAAGCTATTGTAGTAGCACGCTATCATCCTATCAAAGCACTCAGGCGCGTCATCCTATTAGACTATTTCCGAACCCCTGCCGCCGTGTGATTCATTTGGAATCTGATGCCCAACATCAGAAGCTAGAAATCTATACTGCCTCCGGACAATTCGTGGAAACATTTGATTTGAATGGGAATCCTACATCTTTAGATGTTTCTGCTTTAAAAGAAGGACTTTATTTTTATAAAATTGACCAGCAATATACCGGTACATTTGTACGAATGAAATAACATAAAAAAGCCCTGCAAATTGATTTCGCAGGGCTTTTTCTATCTATTAATTTATAAGCGCTTTAAGGAACAATGAATTTAATTGGAGCCTGCCCATTTTTGTAATGAATCAAAAGTAAACCTTTCAAGTTTTCTAGATTGATTAATTGACGGTTGTCGTTGCTAGCTGCGACGGTTTTTAGTTCTTGACCTAAAGCGTTGTATATGCGGATAGGCGTTTCAAAGACTAAGTTTTGTTCTAAAATCAATTGTTGAGCTTGCTGATAGGCTTTTATGCTATTATTAGTCTCTAATTGATCGGTGCTGACTGCCATAGCCGGGACCACTCGAATGACAAAACGCTGTTCGCTATCATTTGCCAAGGAAGTATAGACATAATCACTACCTGTCAAATCGTGTATCGTATTGAGGTGGTTATCTAAAAGATAAACAATATCTCCGCTGTTAAGGTTAAGTGCTTCAGTCAGAGAGATGGTATTTTGTTCACCTGCTTTATCTTTGCAGTACAGCTGTATGTCTATGGGCGTTGACTGGAAAGGCAACATGGAATTGATATGATAATATTCTCCATTCACAACTGTTCCAAACTCAATACCATCAACATTTTCATTTTTGAAA
>CAJQQM010000098.1 GCA_905480485.1 uncultured Aureispira sp. | reverse complement strand
GGTTTGTTGCTGCCAACTTACGCCGGCATCAGAGGAACTAAAAAATTCACATAAATTTAAGCTAGGATTGTTTTTGACGAGGTAGAGTGTGTCGCTGTTGCTAACGCGGGCTTTGAGGTCGTAACTTCGTTGATTAAATACTTGTGACCAATTGTTGCCAGCGTCTGTGCTTCTATACAAGCCAGCATTGCCCGCCAACAAAATGGTATCTGGACTGTTTGGTAAAATTAATATTTCGTTTGCTTGTAGATTATTGATGGCCATCACAAGGGTCCAATTATTACCAGCATCGATGCTTTTTAGCAAAAAATCGCCACTCCCTGCAAAAACAATATCTGGATTGTTAGGATGTATTTCTAGGGCAGTTATCCCACCATCAAAATTTTGAGAGAGAGAAACATTAATCCAGGTTTCTGCATTATCCACTGATCGATACACCTCTCCGGTTTCGGTGCCACAATACCAAACATGAGGAGCGTTCATACATTGGTCAACCGAATATACATTGGACTGCTCTGCAACCGTATCTCCGTCGGATGCACGCACAACAAAAGGGCCCAAAACCGACCAATTGGCATTGCGACTGTGGGACGGTTGATATTCGATGCGAGCTTTTTTTTGTGCTAGTGTCCATTCAGTTGCATACCCGTTTTGATCGATACGATCAGCGACTTGTCGGCGCCATTTTTTGTAATATTGAGTATGATAATTTTTTTGGAAGCTGTGCGTATCATAATATGAGCGATACAATTGATCAACCTCTAGTACATTGGGCCGCTGTGCATACATTTTCTGTGCCCAAAGAGGCAGGTTCCCTATTTCGGTATTTGAAGGTTTGTAACGGTCTTGTGCTTGTAGTTGAAAAAAACTACAAAAAAAGAGTACGAACCAAAGAAAGTGGTAAGGTTTCATAAGTAGGAATTGACAGTTATTGCAGGAATGAATATCCAAAAATATACACTTTTTTAATGAATTAGTATTCAAATAGTCGTCAAAATAAAAAGGAAAATCATTTCGCTTAGAGCAAGTCATTAAACCTTTTTGACCGCATTAAGTCTATGAATTAGAACTTAATACTTATCAAAAAATTAAAAACATGAAAAAATTACATAGTTTATCAAGGCTGGCTTTTTTGATGCTAGCACTGCTAAATAGCAGCATTGGATTTTCAGCTGCTCAGCAAAATGCAGCTACCGTATCGGTTAGTCATCCCACAGCGATTTTAATAGTAATTGCTTGTGTTTTAATTGTAGGCTTGATTGTACTGTTGGTATTAAATGCTAAACGCAGAAGGGCAAGGGTGTCAGCCCGTCCTAGAGGTAGAAAACCGCGTAGAAAGGTAATAATAATACGTTGATTTGCTTTTAAATAGTTTGAAGGCTGTTATGCTGCGCAGCTCAATTGATCCATGCTGCTTTGTCATATATTCATCGGATATATACTTGATTTTATCTATATTTTTTGTTTGGTTTGATTAATTGTAATAAAATAATTATATCAATATTAATCATCTAAAAATATATCCTTGGGTCGAGCGTGTAAAAATTGTGGAAATACGATGCAGCAGTCCGCTACTTTTTGTAGCCAATGTGGACAAAAAAATCTGCAGTCATCTTTAAATCTTTTGATCTTGTTGAAAGATGTTTTTTCCGTTGTTTTTTCAATGGATTCTAAACTATTGAGGACACTCTTGCCATTCTGGTTTCAGCCGGGCAAATTAACCAATGAATACCTTGCCGGAAAACGGGTACGCTACATTAGTCCTTTTCGTCTGTTCATTTTTTGGATGACCTTATTTTTAGTTATTTTTAATTGGAGTATGGATAGCTATCGAATTAACGATAGTTGGAATTATTATTCGCAAGCTAAAGCAGATTTTCAAATTGATAGTATCAAAGATGTTCTTATAGACCGTTTTCCGGACAGCATTAGTCAAAACAAAATCAACGCTGTTTTTCTTGATAGAAAACCTATAACAAGTGAACAACAGTTGGATAGCAATACAATGCACCTTCAAGAATTTGTATTGATGCGGCCTGAACAATTATTTGCAAAGTTAGGGCTTGATTCTTTGCCAGCAAAGGACTATTACAAGAAAAAATTGATTCGACAATTACATAAAATTGCTAAGAATAGCGATCAATTTGTAGTCTATATCGCAGGACATATTTCCTGGGCAATCTTATTTTGCATCCCTTTTATGGGCTTGTTGCTAAAGCTATTTTATTGGCGGCAAAAAAGAAATTATGTAGAACATTTTATTTTTCTGTTACACACGCTTGCCCTTCTGTTTAGTGTCTTGGCGGTTTATTTTTATCAGTTCAGCGGAATAGACGATTTTGTAAGCTTCGGTAGGAGAGAATACCTGTGTTTTTTGCTCATGTTTATTTATTTGCTATGGTCTCTTAAAGTTGTTTACAAGCAAGGCTACATCAAAACAATCTTCAAAATGGTTTTGTTTGTGATCGGAAACGCAGTCATTGTATTACTAACGACCGCTATCTTTATTATTTTGAATTTATTACTATTTTGATCGTCTGCCTTATCGGATTTTGTTAGCGGAAGCTAAGGCGAAAAAGGTATGTCTATTAAGAACAGCCTGCCTAAACAACCTCTTTCGAACTACGGTATTTTGCGATGAAAATTAGTCCGCCTACACCCAAGAAAAGAATGATTAACCATCCTTTCATAAAAGGATGGTTATGCTTGATATCAACAGGATTACTGTCGCCCATTAATACGAATGCACTCCAAAATAAAGGGTGTGTAATTGCACCGTTATTGTCGCGAATAAAATCTAGTTTTGCTTGTTGTAGTGCTACATCTTTGTCGTTACCTTGGTAAAGATATTGATAAAAAGATTGCATAATTTGTTGACTTGAATTATCGTTGATTGGCCACAATGACGAAAGTACACTTGATGCACCCGCATACATAAAACCCCTAGCCATACTCATAACGCCCTCCCCACTATAATATTGACCATCGGCTGTAGAACAAGCCGATAGCACAAGTAAGGAGGTGTTTAGGTCTAGATTGGTTAATTCATAACTATGCAGCGCATCATCATATAGGCTGTCGTTATTTTGGCTAAAGACCAGACAAGAGTTCATAGGTTGCTTGTCATAAATTAGGCCATGCATCGCCAAATGTATAATGTGGTGGGATGCAGATTGCGCTCTAAATGCTTTTTCGGATGCGGATAACCCAATATAATAAGAACCTTGATACTGTGCTTTTAGCCATTCTACTTCTTTTTTGGCACCAAGCAGTGGGCTTAAACTCTGTCGGTCCAACCAAGTACTTTTTTTCTCTTTTTTAGAGTTCTCATCATAACTTGCTGCCATTGCTAGAATTCCCTTCGAACTTATAGAGGGGTTCATTTCTAGACAGCTTATCCATAGGTTTGCATTATAATTATAACTGATAGGATATTTTTGTATTAAAAAGGGCCACTTTTTAATACTAGGAATAGGCTTAGCTTGTTTTTTGTTCAAAAGAATTTCAAAAGGGATATAGTGAAGGGGGCCGTCGGGAGAAATTACCAATCGTTTAAAATCATTTGATTGTAATTCATCTTGAAGCAATAATTGATAAAATTGATGGCAAAACTGATACAGAAGCTTTAGTTTCGATTCGTTTAGGGATAATACCTCTTTAAGGTCGGACAGCAGCTGCCGTAGTTTTGGAAGGGTTTGGGGAATATTGACTACTGTATTATTGATTAGGTTTACCATTCTTAGTTCAATATCGTTTTCGTTTAACGAACAAATATATAAAGACCGATTACCCCAAAAGTAGCTGATAAGTTTTGCTGAATGATTCGCCAAATATTCTTGAACCCTTGAAATGTCAGTTTGGCGATTTTTGTATTTGTAACTAAAGTATTTCGGATAGTTGTACTCGAGGTTTTTCTTTAGCTGTTCAAATGTATTTCTCTTGTTAAACAATCTCATTCGAAAGCGATCAATGTTTAGAAAGTCTTTTTCCCGTACAGCATTGTCCAGTTTTGATTCATAAAATTTTAAATCAGATACTAGTACCTTTTCTTGATGAATTAGTTTGGAAGGCACCTTTCCAAATTTTTTAGCAGATTGTTCTTGTATAGCATCTGACAACAGAATAGCCTTTGAATCTTCTATGAGCGAAAATATTTCAAAGAGGTATTTATCGTCTTTATGTTTTAGGTATCTTGCACTTAATATTTCAAGGGCACATTCGTACACATTTGGCGTAATTTTCAACAAATCAAGTTTGGCTTTTTCGGTAACCAATCCTTGACGTATTTGATCAATTAGCTGTATGGCTTCTAGGGCTGTAGCATAAATTTGATCATTGATTGATATCAGCTTTTTGGAGTTGTTTTTTTTGAGTACCTGAAGCACATCCAGCTTTTTTGAAAGGGTCTTGAGTGCTTCGGGAGGGTCTTGACTGTAAAGGTACTTAAGGTTTGGAGTCGTTTTGTTTTTGAGCAAGCTTAATGTTTTGTTATAAGCTTGAAGCGCTTTTTCTAAAGCACCCTCTTTTTGCCACAAATCCCCTAGAAGGCTGTATAGTGGAGCCGAAAGGGGAATCGAAAGAACAGAAGATTTAATCAGGTTAAACTGCTTAATAAAGGCATCTTTATGGTTAACATAAAAGTAGTAACGCAGCAGGTTTTTATA